>NZ_JAQMSE010000074.1:0-3008 GCF_028330045.1 Aphanizomenon sp. CS-733/32 | reverse complement strand
CAGTTTGTGCCGGGATTTGAATGCTTCAATTAATATCAAGAACCGGGGGACACACGGTCTTAAAGCTCAGTCAATGTCTTCATAGAAGAGTCGCTGAGAAGCCCACACTCACCCGAAGGGGAGTGTGTGGAGTATGTCACTAGAGTTTACGGCAGAAAACAGGCGATCGCCCTGTAAAATAAAATATGAAGTATAATTTGCAACAGTTTCTATTCCTTACTGATCTAGACCACACCCTAGTAGGTGATGATCAGGCAATGGAAAAACTGAATCAGAGACTAAATTTGCATCGTCAGGAATATCATACAAAGATTGTCTATTCTACAGGGCGATCGCTGTTTCTGTATCAGCAACTGGAAAAAGAACAAAAAGATAAAGACAAAGCACTTCTCAAACCAGATATTTTGATTTGTGCGGTAGGAACAGAAATTTATGATTATGATGCTCAATATCAGTTAACTCTAAATGAGAAGTGGTCAGAACATCTATCTCAAGCTTGGGATAGAGAATTAGTGAAACAAATAGCTGATAATTTTCACAAATTAATACCACAGCCAGAAAGTGAGCAAAGACCTTTTAAAGTTAGTTACTTCTTAGAAGCAAATAATATAGAAATCTTATCAGAATTAGAGAACAGTTTAGGAAATGCTGGATTAGATATTCAAGTTATTTATAGTTATAGTGATCATAAAAATTATAATAATTTAGATATTTTACCCACTAAAGCCAATAAAGGTATGGCAATGACTTTTGTGCGGGAACATTTAGAAATAGATGCAGCAAAAACCGTTGCTTGTGGTGATTCTGGTAATGATATTGCTTTGTTTGCCAACAGAGAAGAAAAAGGTATTATTGTAGCCAATGCCAAACAGGAATTATTAAATTGGCACAACGAGAACCCAAACGAAAATCGTTATTTAGCACAAAATAAATTTGCTGCTGGAATAGAAGAAGGGTTGAAATATTTTGGCTTTTTAGTCGAGTAAATATAGCTGTAGCCATTTAGAGGATATTTTATAGCAGGAGGCAGGGGGGAAAGATATTAGATAATCTTCAGTTGTAGGGGTTTAGCAGTGCTAAACCCCTACTAATTATAATGTTTTACGTCATCATCTTAGTGCCTGTGGCTATATTTGGGATGCTCCCTTTTAATCAGTATTTTGTTGTAACCAGTTTTCTAAATCAGCCATAGCAGAAAAGTCAAATATCAGGGGCGAGACTGATTAAGCGTTTACTGCCAATATCTACTTTTTTAGTCATGGATTGATATTTGTTAAATTAAAAAATTACAGGAGAGTTATGAATTAAGTTAATATTATTGTATCATGAATAGCTAATACTTGTTTTGCAGGTTATGGATAATTTTCCTCAAAATTTCAGCAGTGGAATTTTCAATAAACTTACCACAAACTTTATATACTAACATAACAAAATACTGATTTATGACAAGACAACCCCACGACCAACTAGCCAAAGAATATCTAGAAGAATTATTAGCACCTTTAGGAGAAGTCAAAACCAGTAAAGATGTAAAAAGCGAAGTTCAAGAAATAGATGTTTGGTTTGTTCCGACTACAACATCTGCAAATTCTGAATTAGGATTATTAGGCAAAATGGCGGTTACAAGTTGTTTATTTGAACCTTACCGTAATGCACCTAATGAGATCGAAATTAGGAGTTGTTTGTTAAAATTGTACAGTGTTCATGGAGAATTATTACGACAAGCCAAAAGAGAAAAACGTTCTATCTCTGAAGAAGAATTACCCTTTCTATGGATTTTAACACCAACTTGTTCAGAAAAAATCCTGGAAGGGTTTGGAGCGAAAGTAAAGGAGGGATGGGAAAAAGGAGTGTATTTTCTGCCAAAATACCAGAAAGCGGCTATTGTGGCTATTAATCAGTTACCCATGACAGAGGATACACTATGGTTAAGGGTATTAGGAAAAGGTAGAACTCAAAATCAAGCTATCAGCGAAGTAGTTGAACTGTCAAAAGAGAATGATAAATGGGATAAATTAGTAGAAATATTTGCATCTTGGCGGAAAAATTTAGAATTGAATAGTAATGTCAACGATGAAGAGGTAAGGGAGTTAATTATGAGTTTATCACCTGCGTATCTTAAACAACGGGAAGAATGGAAACAAGAGGGAATAGAAGAAGGAAGACAGGAAGGAAGACAGGAAGGAAGACAGGAAGGAAGACAGGAAGGAGAAAAAGAGGGACAGCGTTTGATGGTAGAGAGTTTGTTAGCAGTACGTTTTGGTAATTTAGATGAGGAGTTATCTGCCGTTGTGAATCTAATAATGGAACTTTCTCTTACAGAAAGAACTCAGTTGTTACTTAATTTATCTAATCTTTCCCGTGAGGAATTATTAGCTAGGTTTAAATTTGATTAGACCCATCCTAAAAAAGGAGGCATTTTCCAAAATGCCCCTTTTAATGATCTAATCAATTCCCATATTTTTACTTTTTTAATTAGTATTTTGTTGTAACCAGTAAATTCCTATTCAGTTTCTTGTTTTGAAAAATATAGTTGGGTTTCGTTACCTCAACCCAACCTACAACTGATTTTTACATCATACTCAAAATTTGGAAGTTTAAGAAATTACCTTAACCATTCGCCATTTGTTGCACATCATTAATAATTTCCCTCACTGTCTCAGCATCGGGAGATTGAATACGCTGCAATATCTCCAAAGATTCCTGTAAATAATCCAGTGCAGTTACAAAATCTCCTTTTTCATCTGCTAATAACTGCCCCAACATTGCCAAAGTTATCGCTTTACCTTGGACATTGCCAATGCTTTCTTTGATTTCTAAAGACTGCTGGTAGAGGGCGATTCCTACGGAGCGCTTCGCTATCGCTTCTTCTGTGACGTACTCCACACACTCCCTTTCAGGTGAGTGTGGGCTTCTCAGTGACTCCTCTATGAGGACATTAACTGAGCTTTAAGACCGTGCGCCCCACGGTTCTTTGGTTTTGAGATTTGTTTTTTGTTTTGTAGGCT
>NZ_JAQMSE010000073.1:0-5578 GCF_028330045.1 Aphanizomenon sp. CS-733/32 | reverse complement strand
CATCTTGTGCTCTTTGTTTTGGCTACGCTCAAATACAATTTGGGCTACGCAACTCAACTCACTCGCATTCATCCCACGCTCCTAAGAGTGAGACGTGGGGCTTCTGCTGATTAAGCTAACATCACCTCCCTATCGGGTAGGTGAGAGGCTTCTAAATAGGTGAACCGAAAAATTTAAAGGTATGTGAAGAAAAGTAAAATCGCCCAAAACTCTCTTCTTGTTCCCAGTTAAGAGTTCCCTGTTCCCTTGCCCCAACAACAATTTTTAACGCCAACCTACTTACTGTTTAGGTTAACGAGCCTTAGCAGTAGCCTTAGCTTCAGGTTGCTTTGCTTCTTGAACTAACTGCATCATCAACTGTTCCAGCTTTTGTGCTGTCTGTTCTTCTTGGTGTAAATTTTGCTCTAACAACTGGACAATTTGGTTTTGTCCCATTTGCTCGGCAACTTTAATTAAGCCACGATAACAAGCAATTTCCAATTGTTCAATTTTACAATGCCATTCTGCTAGTCCTACGTCTAAAATTTTGGGATTATCCGCAGCTAGAAGTGTGAATTTTTGACATTCACTAATTAAACCAGTCGCAAGATCACAAGTAATTCGTTGTGGTTGCTCTCCTAAAGTATTTAACACCTGTTTCAAGTTTTCAATGTGCTGTTCAGTTTCTTGAATATGTGGCTCAATCACTGCTTTCAATTTACTGTTTTGACAACATTGCCACATCATTTGCTGGGCTTCTAAAAAGCGATTTTCAGCATCGGACATCGTGTTAATTTCATAGATAAACTTCTGTTGTAAGCCAGTGATTTTCTTTGTGCCTGGGCGATCGCTAACTAAAACCATGATCATTCTCCTAATGGTAATTTCGCTGTCTTTCACAGTCGTTCCATTAACCCTACGTCTATTCCGATCTATTCTCTTCTTTCTTAAGACATAGTATAGGTATGAAGTTTTACGGTTGTTTAAGTAACAATATCATACCAAAGTCTGAACTATGATTTGTGTCATCTCTTTGATTGAGATGATTAATGGGTTTATTGTCGCCAAAATCATCCAAATTATCAGAATCACAAGAATCGTAGTTGAGATTGCCCCAATTACGTTAAAGTAAAGATAAATTAAGAAATTGCTGTCAAATAAATGGCTGCTCCAAGTTTAGAAGTAATTGCGACTCAGTTAGAAAGTCCAAATTTGCGCGATCGCATGATAGCTCTTGCTAGTTTGCGTCATATATCTGCCGATGATGCAGTCCCTTTAATTAAAAAGGTTCTAGATGATGAATCCCTGCAGCTGCGCTCAATGGCAATATTCGCTCTCGGAATCAAAAAAACCCCAGAGTGCTATTCTATTCTGGTGAAAATTTTAGAAACAGACCCAGATTATGGCATCCGCGCTGATGCTGCCGGTGCATTAGGATATCTGGAAGACAATAGAGCCTTAGAAGTGCTATCACGGGCATTTTATGAAGATACAGACTGGCTAGTGCGATTTAGTGCTGCCGTATCTTTAGGTAATATCAAAGACCCTCGCGCCCATGATATTCTCATCCAAGCCTTAAATAGCGAAGAAATAGTCATCCAACAAGCAGCTATTTCCGCTTTAGGCGAAATCCGCGATATAAATTCTGTTACCCATATTCTCCGTTTTGCCCAATCAGAGGATTGGTTAGTGCGACAAAGACTAGCTGAGGCTTTAGGCAATTTACCGACTCCCAAAAGTGTCTCCGCCTTAAAATATCTAGAAAAGGATAGTCATAAAAACGTTGCTGAAGCAGCCAGGATTTCTCTACAAAGACTTGAGGAAACCAACAACCTGAGTTAACTGAGTTCGGTGTTAGGAGTTTCTCTACGCGAACGGAGTTTGGAGTTATGATTTTTTCAAAGAGATCGTAAGGGTTTGAGAATCATACTTGGGGCGAGTTTTCCAACAATTCTCTTATATCGAACTCAGGTTGAGTTGAACTGAAAGTCGCTTCCTAGTTTTTAATAATAGAAGGCATTGTTAAAATTGTGATGCAGGACAACTTTATTTATGAACATTGAAGAATTTTTTGAATTAAGTGCTGGAAAATGGTTTTCCCATCGCACCAGTCACCACTTAGCGTTTAAACAGTCAGAAGATGGCAAATCAGACATTGTAATTGAAATGTTAGCCGCTGATCATCCAGAAGTAATTAAACTGTGTGAACAGTATGAAATTGCGCCAAATAAAGCTTCCTGTGGGGCGCGAGTTACCTGGAATGGCACAATGGAATGGGACGAAGAAAAACATCAGGGTTCGACTGTTTTAGCCACAGTCCCCAATACAGATAACCCAGATGAAGGTAAATTACTTCGGGAAATGGGTTATGCCGAAAAAGCCCCCGTTGCTGGTAGCTATAAAATCGGTGATGATGGGGCTTTAACTCTAATTACTGAGTATGAAACCATGTGGTCTGAAGAAAGGCTATGGTTTGCTAGTCCTAATTTACGGATGCGGGTAAGTGTGCTAAAGCGTTTCGGTGGCTTTAGCATGGCTTCCTTCACTTCTGAAATCCGTATGGGTAGCACAGATGCTTCTAAAAAGGCTACTGAAGCCGCTAATTCAGTTAATACACCCGCAGTCTAAAACATTCGACTACAATATTGAGGCTGGTAATTGGTAATGGGTCATTGATAATGGGTAATGGGTCATTGGTCATTGGTAATTACCTCTTGCCTCTTGATCACATTTACAGCAAATTGTAGATTAATTAGGTACAGGATATAAATTCCAAGCCAGACAGCAAGCTAGTACCGCAGGGCGGAAGTCAAAAGTCAAAAGTCAAAACAAAGACAGTATAGGCTTTTTAACGATTTAGAATGGTTGGTTGATTTACGCCGTTGTGTACTAGTTTTTACTTCTTCCTCCTTCTTCCTCCTGACTCCTAACTCCTTCTTCTTAAATTTGCAACAAATTAGCTAGAAATTTGGGTAATGGTAAAACAATCAACAATAGCAAAGCCATTGACATTAATCCCATAAAATCCCGCTGATTATCTAATTCTGTGACATCATTTAAAGCAGGTTCATCAACTAAGGGAACAAATAATAAAATAATTGCCCAAAATAAAAATTCTTCTCGGATAAACGAAAGCATTAGTAATAATAATCTGGCAACTTGACCAATAATCACAGCAGTCCGTTGTCCAAACATAGCATGAACAATGTGACCACCATCTAATTGTCCCACAGGCATTAAATTTAATGCGGTGACAATTAATCCTAAAAAACCTGCAACTGCAACTGGATGTAAATCAATGGCAGATTTTGCAGTTAATTCGCTTCCTAAAGCCAATTTTGAAAGTAAAGCTAATAGAATCGAATATTTAGGATTGAGTGCATTGGGGTTTAAAAGTCCGGCTTTTTCGGGTAAAGCTACTATTTCTGAATGAGCTAAACCCCAAATTAATAAAGGTATAGTCATAATAAATCCTGCCAGGGGTCCTGCAATACTCACATCAAATAATGCTTTGCGGTGAGGTATGGGACTCTGCATTTTAATAAAAGCACCAAATGTGCCCAAGAAAAAAGGTATAGGAATAAAATAGGGTAATGTGGTGCGAATTTTGTAGAATTTCGCTGTTAAATAATGACCTAGTTCGTGAGTTCCTAAGATAGTTATTAGTCCCAAAGCATAAGGTAAACCCTGAAAAAATAATGTGAAATCAGATTCTAGTTGGGTGATATTAAAACCCGCGATTTTTGAGCCGATAAAAGTGGTGCTGAATAAAGTTGCTACTAACAATAGTAATGCTAAGACTGGTTCGGAAATTTTTTCTGCGTCTTGTTGGTTATTTGGTTTAACTGCTTGGGGATTGGGAACTAAAACAAAGAAGGGTTTATCATTCATTCCTTCTTGAAATATGACTAAAAAGCGATCGCCAAATTGTCTTTCAATATTAGTTTTAATTTGCTCATAAGCCGCACTAGCCATAGTTCGCAACTGTCCCCGACAAATTACTGCTTGGGGACGATACTCAATATTTTGCACATAATAAACAGACCAGGGAAAACAATTTCGCAATTGGCTTTCTTCTGCTAAGTCTATGGGACGGACAGGTGCTGTTTCTCCGGGAGGATGATGATCTGATGGTGATAGATTTTCCGGAGATTGATTTTGGGGATTTACGGGTAATTGCCGACCCCGATTAAACAATACCCAATATAATAATAAACAACCTCCCGATACCCAAAGAATGAGTGCTGATGGGGGAGCTTGTTTAGGACCATATATCAGCGTCCAACCAGTCAATACAAATGCAGGTGTCATTAAAACCAACCACAATAACCATACAGGGGTTCTTGTAGCCCGTGCAACGCTTTGTTGCATCATTAAATAAGTCAATGACCCCAGAAGGAGGAGAAACCAAAATGCCATATTATTTTCACTATGTTTGATAAAATGCCCTACTTATAATTTTTGTTACAGATTTTAATTATAAGCAAGACTGCACGCCTTAATTTTTCAATCACAGTTCACAGTCATGGTGAATACACTGTAACCTAATTGTTCACCACTCCTTGAGTTTGAGTTTTTTCATTTATGTCTTCTTTTCCCCAGCAGTCGAGTTACAAGACTAAACCACCACGTTCTATCTTGACAAAAAGCCCGTCAACGCCAGAAAATCCTCTGATTCTTACGAATAACAGTATTTTTGCCTTTCCACCTAATCGGGACACTTTAGGAGGAACATCTTACTTCATTATCAGCAATGAAGGAAATATTCTCATAGATTGCCCAGCTTTAGAACAAATAAACCAGGATTTTTTGTCCTTACATGGGGGAGTCAGGTGGTTTTTTATCAGTCATCGTGGTGCTATTGGTAAAGCCGCAGAATATCAGCAAATCTTAAATTGCGAAATTCTCGTCCAAGAACAAGAAGCCTATTTATTGCCCGGTGCAACTGTCACCACTTTTACTGATGAGTTCACTCTCAATGCCACAACACAAATAATTTGGACACCAGGCCATTCTCCAGGCTCTTCTTGTTTATATTATCGTGAATTTGACGGCGTGTTATTTTCGGGACGGCATTTACTTCCTAACCAGCATGGCGAACCTATGCCACTACGCACTTCTAAAACTTTTCATTGGTCACGACAACTCAAAAGCGTTAAGTTATTGAGCGATCGCTTCACACCACAAACTTTAACTTATTTATGCCCTGGCGCTAATACAGGCTACCTCAGAGGTAAACCCTGTATAGACCAAGCTTACCAAAAAATCACCAACTTAAATTTAGCAACTTTACGGGAAATCCAAAA
Source organism: Aphanizomenon sp. CS-733/32 (assembly GCF_028330045.1). Lineage (NCBI taxonomy): Bacteria > Bacillati > Cyanobacteriota > Cyanophyceae > Nostocales > Aphanizomenonaceae > Aphanizomenon > Aphanizomenon sp. CS-733/32. Next base: position 293 of record NZ_JAQMSE010000073.1, on the reverse strand, counting down.
CAAGCAGCATAAAGCTTGAGCAACTCTTCAACATCCATAACTTATATAACAATTTCTGATTAATCAATTTTCATGCTGATTTAACCAAGTTACTAAATCAGCAACTTCTGAAAAGTCTAACAATGCTTCTGCTAAATCATCTAATTTGTCAACTGTTAGCTTAATCAGCAGAAGCCCCACGTCTCACTCTTAGGAGCGTGGGATGAATGCGCGTGAGTTGAGTTGCGTAGCCCAAATTGTATTTGAGCGTAGCGAAAACAAAGAAGGCTACAGCGACGAAACGAACAAAATAT
>NZ_JAQMSE010000072.1:0-11981 GCF_028330045.1 Aphanizomenon sp. CS-733/32 | reverse complement strand
GCAGCCTACAAAACAAAAAACAAATCTCAAAACCAAAGAACCGTGGGGCGCACGGTCTTAAAGCTCAGTTAATGTCCTCATAGAGGAGTCACTGAGAAGCCCACACTCACCTGAAAGGGAGTGTGTGGAGTACGTCACTTAAGGCTATAGCAATACAATTGAACCTGAGTTCGGTGTTAGGAGTTTCTCCTTTGGAGACGCTACGCGAAGGGAGTTATGATTTTTTCAACGAGATCATCAGGGTTTGAGACTCGTACTTGGGGCAGTTTTCCACAAATTATCTTATGTCGAACTCAGTAATTGAGGGTGGGGAAACCCCGCCCCTACAGGTTTTACAATTTACAAAAATTTACAAAGAGTGTATACGGCCATAATGTTGGGTTTCACTATCGCTCAACCCAACCTACATTTAGTTTAAAAGTTGTTGGATAGTGATAGCCAGTTGTTTCAGTTTAACTGGTTTGGTTAAATAATCATTTGCTCCTGCTTCTAAACAGCGATCGCGATCGCCTGTCATGGCCAATGCTGTGAGGGCAATTATCGGTGTATCAATTAAGGTAGGATCGAGGCGAATCTGTCTCATGGCTGCGAGTCCATCCATTTTTGGTATTTGAATGTCCATGAGAATCAAGTCTGGCTGATGAGTTTGTGCCATGTCAATGGCTTCTTGACCATCCCTCGCTACCAGGACGCGATAGCCTCTAGCTGCGAGGTAGCTAAAAAACATAATAATATTGGCTTCGTTATCTTCTGCTAGTAAAATTAGTGGGGCTTGGTTTGCTACTGTCGTCTCCTCTGGGGTATCTATTGTTGAACCAGTGGTTGATTGATAATTGACCATGATTTCTGATGAGGAAGAACAGGGTAGTTCGATGGTAAAGCAACTACCCACACCTAGTTCACTAGTTAATCCCACACTACCGCCATGTAATTCGACAATTCGCTTCACCAATGCCAGTCCTAATCCTGTACCTGTATATTGGCGATTTAAGGCGCTATCTATTTGATTAAAGGGCTGAAATAGTTTATGGACATTTTCTGGAGCGATGCCGATGCCTGTATCAGTAACGGCAATTTTGAGGCTAGGATTATTGATATTCAAGTTAACTTGGCTGACTTCTAGGGTAATGCGTCCCCCTTCTGGAGTAAATTTCACCGCATTATTGAGCAGATTAATTAATACTTGCCGAATCCGTCTTTCATCTACCAATAGGTTAGGGAGATTGTCTTCAACATTGATATGTAGCTGAATATTTTTCTTCAGTGCTTGTTGTTGAATAAATGCTGCGCTGGATCGGCACAGATGACCGACAGAAATTGCTGTTAAGTCCAGTTCGATCTGTCCGGCTTCAATTTTGGCTACATCGAGGATGTCGTTAATCAATTCTAGGAGATGATTACCACTACGTTCAATGGTTTGTAAAGCTTTGAGTTGGCGTTGATTGACTGTACCGATGATATCGTCTTGCAGCACTTCAGTGAGTCCTAAAATGGCGTTGAGGGGGGTGCGGAGTTCGTGACTCATGTTGGCCAAGAATTCGTCTTTGAGCCGGGTAGCACGGGATAATTCTTCGTTGGTGATGGCGAGTTTTTGATTGATTTCGGTAAGCTTTGCTTCTGCTTGCAGACGTTCGGCTAATTCTGTTTGTAACTGGTCGAAAAGATTAGCTTGCTGAATAGCGATCGCTAATTGGTTGGCAATTTGTTGGAGGAGTTGGGCTTCGGAGTCTTTCCAGACTCGTTTTTCTAGGCAAGCATGAACGACTAAAACTCCCCAAAGTCTCTTGTTTTTATCAGCGGCAACCCAGCGATTGTTGTCTCCATCTCGGACTTCTTGTAAAATGGGGGCGACAATTTTGGATTGGATTTGCCCCTCCCAGGAATATTTTCCCAGGCAATCTGTCCAAATATCTTTGATGACATCGGGGATTATACGAGGCTGTCCTTGCCAGTAGTAATCAAGAATTTCTGGAGACCATATTTCATCCTCCCAATGACGGTCTTTGAGTGACACTAAGGAACTAGAAACGGCTTCTTCAACTATTTGACTTTTGCCATCAGCAAAGAGTTGGAAGACGATGACGCGATCGCTCTGGAGTAATTCTTTGATATCAGCCGTCACTGTGGATAGAATATCTTTGATATCTAGGGACTCCCGCACTTTTTGGACAATTGTCCCCAGAGTGCGCTGTTGTTGTAACTGCCGGAAGATTTCTGCTTCTGCCTTTTGGCGGATGATCAGTCCTGATTGAGCTTGTGCATATAAATTTGCCTGATAAATAGCGATCGCCACCTGACTAGCAATTTGTTCTAATAATTCGATTTCCGCCGCTGTCCAGGCATAAGGCTCACTATTTTGGTACATTCCCAACAAACCCCACAGGGAGTCACCCATAAAAATAGATGTAATTGCATAGGCTCTAGCCTGAAACTGTTGCAAAAGCTGAATATGACAGGGCTGTAAATTAGCCTGATAAATATCATTAACTGCCCAGGTTTCGTGATTTTTAAATCTACCTCCTTGAGTTTCCTGGAGATAAGTATCTGTCCATATAGGATTGATATCAGAACCCACGAGTTTTGACCAACCGTTAACCACAGCCTCGGTGACAAACTCACCACTCCAGTCGGGTTGAAAGCGGTAAATCACTACCCGATCTACTACCAATAGTCTTCTGACTTCCTGGACGGTGGTATTGAGAATGACGTTGATATCTAGGGATTGGCGAATTGCTTGGGTAATAGTGAAGAGCAACTGCTTGTGTATTGCTTGCTGTTCTAAGACGAGTTCAGCTTCTTGGCGTTGACGCAGTGCGGCTTTCTGTTCACTAATATCTATGATTACACAGATGGTTTGATTGTCTGAGTCTTGAAGAAGTGCTGCTCCGATGATTATGGGAAGCCGACTGCCATCTTTTCGGTAGTATTCCTTTTCCCAAGGATCAATGGAGCCATGTTGGATGAGATCACCCATAGCTGCAAAGTCGGTGGGTAGATATTCTGGTGGAGTCATCGCCAGCCAATCAATTGCCCCAGCATTGAAGTCATCTCTGGTGTAACCCAGCATCTTGAGGAAGCGATCGTTGACACCAGTTACCTGCCCTTGAAAATCGGCAAATAACATACCCACTACATTAGAATCAAACATCCGCCGAAAGCGTAGTTCACTATTTTGTAAGTTAATTTCAGCTTTTTTGCGATCGCTGATATCTTGAAACATCCCCACCACACCAATAATATTATTGGACTCATCTCGCATGGGGGCTTTGTGGGTTTCGATCCATCGAGTTTCGCCGCTGGGGAGAATGAAGATCTCTTCCATTCCTAATTGGGCTACACCTGATTCAATCACTAGTTGATCACTGGCACGATAGGTGTTTGCTTGGTCTGGTGTCAGAGAAAGATCAAAATCAGTTTTCCCAATAATCTCCTGTGGTGATGACAAGTTGAGGGTGTTGGCTAACTGCTGATTGCATCCTAAGAAGACCGACGCTAAATTCTTCCAAAACAGAGGTAGAGGGATTGTATCAATTACCGTTTGAATAAACTGTTGAGATTCCCGCAATTGACACTTTCTTACTTGTAGTTCTCGGGTGCGCTGTTCTACTCTAGCTTCCAAGTCTTGATTCAAGTCATGTAGAATGTCATTGGCTACTTGACGTTGCAATTCAGCGGCGGCTCTGGCTGCAAATACCCTAAGGATGGCGATCGCTTCCCTGCGTACGGATTCCTGTAAGGGTTTTACGTCCAGAATACAAAGGTTGCCAATGGCATGACCATGATCGTCTTTTAAGGCAATACCCAAATAACTATCTGCCTGGATTGTCACCAAGTCTAAATCATCGGGAAAAAGTTCTTGAATTTGGCTTTGACAGTAAAATTCCCCCTCTCTGAGGGCGTATTCGCAGGGCGTATGCGCCAAGTCATAGGAAATTGCTGGCTGTAAAGCTCCATTTGCCCAAAATCCCAAGGTATGAAGTTGATTACCCACCAATTTTGTCACTAGGGCATATTGGACATTTAAGGTTTCGGTGATGTGGCGGACTAAAGCCGGAAAAAATTCCTCTCCGGTGACAGATGCCGTTCCTATTACCAGTTTTTGTAGGAATTTTGCCTGTTGGCGTTCGATCAATTGCGCCTGTAACTGTTCATGGTTGCTGGATTGCTGGATAGCGATCGCTAGTTGCACGGATAATTGTTGCAAAAGTTCCACTTCTGACTCTTGCCACTCGCGGGGATGCTGGCTTTCGGTGGCATTGAGAAAGCCCCAAACTTCCTGATCACACAGAATCGGTACGAGAATTTTGGCCCGGGTTTGCAGTTGAATTAACATATCCCGGTGACAGTCTGACATTGGGGTGGTGTAGATATCTGGAACAACGCGAATCTTTCCTTGGCGATACATTTCCACTTGGGTTTGTGAAAAACAAGCATCTTTGGTTTGTCTTCCGATCAGAGATGGGGAGGAGTTTGTAGACTCGACAACTGTAGTGGCTTCCCCATGGCTATTTAATCGCCAAATACTCACGCGATCGCAACCCAATAATGACCGCACCTGGGTAACTGTTGTCTCCAGAATGGTTTGTAAGCTCAAGGATGAGCGGATTTGGATAGCGATCGCTGCTACCAGTTTTTGTGCTTCTATCTGAGTTTGGATAGCGATTGTCCGGGCGGCAACTTCTTGTTCTAGTTCAATGGCACGGGTTTCTAGGAACTTGATTTTCTCAGCTTCTAACCGCAATACTTTCTCTTTTAATGCTTCTGCCAGTCTGTATAATTCTAAAGGCTTCAGGGCTTGTAAGACATTAGTTTGGGTGACAATTCCTAATAGTTCTCCCTGTGATCCCGTGACAGCTAATCGGCGGACTAAGTGTTGTTCCATGATCTGCTGTACTGCCCACAGGGAATCCTCTGGCGTGACGGAGAAAATTGGTGTACTCATCACTGCATCAGCTAAACAGGTTTTTAGGTTCAAATCTAATGCCTGAAACTGGACAATATCTGCCTGGGTAATTATTCCCACGGGAATTTGTAGAGATTGAGCCTGAATATCGCTATTTTGCACGATTATCACCGAACTTACCCGGTTTTGAGCCATGAGTTGGGCGATCGCCAACATGGAACTATCTGGTGCGGCACAAATTACCTGATTTGTCATGACCTCTGAGACTGTCCGTAACCGTAACAGGTCTATGGAACAAGAGGTTTGTCGTAAACTTTCATGAGTTACCAACCCCAATACCTGATCTTGCGGATTACCGATAATGGCAGAGTTCAATTCTGAGGAGGTCAGCCCGGTAGAAAAGTTTAACATGCGTCTGTAGACATAAATGGAGATATTTTGAAAGCGTGAACTAAGTAGGGTTTGCTGAAAAAGTTGTTTGTGAGGGGAGGGGACAGGTGACAGGTTACAGGTGACAGTTTCAACTATCTGGATATCCTCAATTTTCCGAGGCTAATAATGGTCAGATAGCGATTCCCTTCAATAGAAGACTTATTCAGCAACCCCTAAAGATTGAGTAAGGATCTATAGGACTCCTATTTGATTTTTGAACGGAACTCGGTACACCTTTATATTCTCGAATCCTCTTGCCTCTTGCATGATTGCCTCTTGCCTTCCTACGTAGGAAAATATGGCTAACGCCACGCTATGCCTTCAGCACACTATGTGAACGCTATCAGGAATCAAACCGGATTCCTATATCTATATTACCAACTTCAAATTCACAAGCTCTAGAAACCACATCTGGAGGTAACTTATCAAAACTAATTAATGGTAAATAATCAGGATTATCAATAAGTTCCTGAGCCAATAAATAACCAGCAATTGTCCAAGTTTGATACTTTCTAGCTTGTTTACCAATTAACCTCCCTTTTTTCCCATCATAATATTCTGGCCATTCATCCGCCGATAATCTGACTTTAGCAATTTCAATGGCTTTTTCTGCCAACTGTGGTTTTTTGGTTTTCACTGCTGCTGCTGCTAACATCCACATTAAAACAGGCCAGCTACCAGCATTATGATATGACCAAGGTATATTTTTGGGGTCACATCCTGTCACAACTCGATATTCTTCACCTTGTAAAGCCGGATAACAGATTTTAACAGGCATATCTCCGACTAAATCTTCCCATCGTTTTTCAATCAGATTCATAATTGCTTGGGACTGTTCCTCTGTAGAGAGATCAGAAATTACAGCCATCAAATTTCCCAGGGTGAAGAACCGAGTATCCATTTGTGATGGTCCGACATTTCCCGCAAAATAACCACCTTTTTTTGGTAGCCATTTATCTAACTCATAATAAGGTAAGGAATCGGCATAAATATTGAAAAGATTAACCGCCGTTTTTCCGTATTCCTCACCTTTAAAACGATAAATCGCATTCAGACGGTTAATATCTATCCAGTAATGCTGACGAATATGCCCACATAATAAAGGTAAGCGGTTATCAATTGCTTCCACAATATCCTCATTACCTTTACAAATTAGCAGTTCTCTGGCTGCACGTAAAGCCGCAAAAAATAGCACTTGAATTTCTAGAGGATGGCCATAAATTCCCATGCGTCTGTCTATCATACAAGCGCCATCAGGAACTAATAGCGTCGGGTACATATCAAACCGATTGGCCAAACAGATGTCCATAATTAACCTAATTCCTGTTTGGAATTGTGGTTGATAAGCCAGGGAAGGATCTTTAATAGCAACCACATAAGCACGTAATAAAATTAACCACCATAAACAAGAATCTACAGGTGTGACTCTAGCGATCGCGTGTTCACCAAAATCAGCTTCTAGAAATTCCTCCCCATTGGCAGAAACAACTTTAAAACTGGCTGGAATTAAACCTCTACCGGGTTTATAGGCATCTAGAGCCTTTTCTTTCGGCTGTAACTTTAATGTTTCTTCTAGGAAATTCTTGACAATATCTGTTCTGCCTTTAATCAGAAAAATTAACGCCGAGGAAACAAAATCTCGAATAAAACATTGGTCATAATTCAATGCTTCGACGGATGAATCATAAGCCGCTACAGTACCGACTGGCTGACCTTTGTAGTAGAGAATCGAATTCTCTAAGGACTGCCATGCTTCATTTTCTATAGTTTTACTTGTCTCTAATTTGTTTAGTTGCATTACCAGACTAACTCCATTTAGATAGTAGATTTGTTGGGAGTAAATGTACCTTTAATTATTCTCTAATGCTACTTTCATCATAACTTTGAAATAGCAAATATCAATTTCTTCAAAAATACCAAAATTAAACTCAATACCTTTGCCCAACTTAAAAAAGCCTGAATTCGTAGGTTGGTTAAGAGCCATAACCCAATAAATGCGTCAGGTTGCACTGTCGCTTAAACCAACCTACAAAAAATGGCAAAGGTATTGTAAACTGCATCGTATTTAACAGGTTTTTAAATTTCTAGCAACAAGGATTCTTCTGTATGCAGAACTACCTAAATGTAGTATATCTACTTGATTAGCAATTGGCTATTGCAATGACAAAATAAATTATTCCCCTACAACTTAACAAGTTATAACGTTTTTTCAGAATATGCAATATCAACAGTTAAAAAAATTGGGGGTTTTAAACTGTTCGGCAATTTCTACCCATAAATAGCCTTATGTTACGGAACGTCCATATAATTAACTTAGTCAAGCAAGGGAGTTAATTATATGGAAAACCAAGAAGTGACTACCCCCGTATTGGGGGCAACTACGGGGGGTTTGCCGCTACTATTTCTGGTTTCTCAGAACTGACAACTAAACAATTACCCCAATAAAGCTAAGATTCTAGTATCTGTCAATGAAAATTTTTTAAGCTTTATAGTCAGCGGCAACGGTAAACACACTATGTATGATGTCCTAGATTCCCACGCAGTCCTAGAAGTGTTGCGACCAGTAGAAGATCCAGAACTTCGCAAAAGTCTGGTAGAATTAAATATGATTCGCAACGTCACAATTGATGGTGGCAAGGTTAGTTTCACTTTGGTGTTGACCACTCCGGCTTGTCCTTTACGGGAATTTATTGTCGAAGATTGTCAAAAAGCTGTGAAAAAGCTCTCTGGTGTTACAGATGTGAGTATAGAAGTAACAGCGGAAACACCCCAGCAAAAAAGCTTACCAGACCGCAACGGTGTACCTGGGATCAAAAATATTATTGCTGTTTCTAGTGGTAAAGGTGGCGTTGGTAAGAGTACAGTAGCCGTAAATATTGCCGTTGCTTTAGCACAAGCTGGCGCTAAGGTGGGTTTATTAGATGCAGATATTTATGGACCTAATGATCCTACTATGTTGGGTTTGGGTGATGCGGAAATTAATGTCCGGTCTACAGAGGCAGGGGACATTCTTGAACCAGCTTTTAATCATGGTGTCAAGCTTGTTTCCATGGGCTTTTTGATTGATCGAGATCAGCCAGTAATTTGGCGCGGTCCGATGCTGAATGGTGTGATTCGTCAGTTTCTTTATCAAGTGGAATGGGGAGAACTAGATTATTTAATTGTGGATATGCCCCCAGGAACTGGAGATGCTCAATTAACTTTAGCCCAATCTGTACCAATGGCAGGAGCAGTGATTGTGACTACACCACAAACGGTAGCTTTGTTGGATTCCCGGAAAGGGTTGCGGATGTTCCAACAGTTAAATGTTCCAGTTTTGGGAATTGTGGAAAATATGAGCTATTTTATTCCCCCAGATCAACCGGACAAGCAATATGACATTTTTGGTTCTGGTGGTGGTTCCAAAACAGCCGCAGAATTAGGAGTTCCGCTGTTAGGATGTGTACCATTAGAGATTTCTACCAGAATTGGGGGTGATAGTGGTGTGCCGATAGTTATTGGTGAACCTAATTCAGCCGCTGCTCAAGCATTGAAGGCGATCGCTCTCACTGTAGCAGGTAAAGTTTCCGTTAATGCTTTGACATAAGTAAAAAAGGAGTCACCGAGTCAGGAGTTCAGAAGAAGAAAGAAGAAAGAAGAAAGAAGAAAATTTCTCCCCTACTCCCTACTCCCTACCCCCTGCGCCCTGCCCCCCCTACTCCCTACTCCCCTGCCCAACTTCCTCCTCACACAATGTTATTAAAACCTTCGTTCCCAAAAATGGGTTGGCAATCCTGGCTTAAACCCTGGCAACAAATAGATGGGCTACTATTTCTTCTCCCCGTTGCTGTTAGTATGTTCGGGGGGCTGATGATTCTGAGTACAGAATTAAAGCAACCTGTAACTGACTGGTGGTGGCACTGGCTGATAGCGGCGATTGGTTCAACTATTGCCTTATTTTTAGCTCGTTGCCGTTATGAAAACTTAATGCAGTGGCATTGGTTCACCTACGGGCTGACCAACTTTAGTTTAATAGCTGTGATGCTCGCGGGTACTACTGCCAAAGGCGCACAGCGTTGGATTAGTATTGCTGGTTTTAATGTCCAACCCTCAGAATTTGCTAAAGTAGGCTTAATCATTACCTTGGCTGCATTGTTACATAGGCAGACTGCTTCTACGCTTGAGAGTTTTTTCCGTGTCTTGGCAATTACGGCTGTACCTTGGGCATTGGTATTTTTACAGCCAGACTTGGCAACATCACTGGTATTTGGGGCAATATTTTTAGGAATGCTGTACTGGGCAAACGCTAACCCCGGCTGGTTAATACTGATGATTTCTCCGGTCATAGCAGCAATCTTATTTAGTATATCTTGGCCAATGTCAACACCCATAGTTTTATCTAAGGAAGTATCATTGAGTGTACTAGGTTTAATATGGGCAGTAGCGATGGGAATAGTTGGTTGGGTTAGTCTGCCCTGGAAGCGGTTTGGGATTGGTGCTATTGGATCATTATGTCTTAATCTGCTTGGTGGCGAATTAGGCATTTTTGCCTGGAATCATATCTTAAAGGAGTATCAAAAAAACCGACTTAGTGTATTTATTAACCCTGAACATGATCCTCTTGGCGCTGGTTATCACCTGATTCAATCTCGCATTGCTATTGGCGCTGGTGAAGTTTGGGGTTGGGGTTTGTTTAAAGGTCCCATGACTCAACTGAATTTTGTTCCTGAACAACACACAGATTTTATTTTCTCCGCTGTTGCTGAAGAATTTGGTCTGGTGGGGTGCTTAATTTTACTATCAGTTTTTTGCTTGATTTGCTTTCGTTTACTCCACGTAGCTCAAACAGCCAAAGATAACTTTGGTTCACTTTTAGCTATTGGTGTTTTGTCTATGATTATGTTTCAACTGATTGTGAACGTGGGGATGACAGTTGGTTTGGCACCAGTGGCGGGGATTCCCCTACCTTGGATGAGTTATGGACGTTCGGCGATGCTGACTAACTTTATTGCGATCGGTATAGTAGAATCTGTGGCTAATTATCGTCAACGCCAAAAGTATTATTAAAGAGGAGTCAGGAGTCAGGAGTTCAGGAGTATGGCTAACGCCACGCTGCGCTATCAGGAGTTCAGGAGTTCAGGAGTCAGGAGAGTTTAGGAGAAATAAAGAAGGAACAAGGAGAAGAAGATAAATAATTCTCTCCCCTGTTCCCTGTTCCCTATTCCCTATTCCCTATTCCCTGTTCCCTGTTCCCTATTCCCTATTCCCTAATAAGCATTAAGCTATTAATAGGAAACTATTGAGGGTAAATATGATGATCCTGCCTGGAGCAACTGTTCGCGTCAAAAATCCCGCAGATACATATTATCGGTCTGAAGGACTTGTCCAACGAGTGAGTGATGGTAAAGTGGCTGTATTATTTGAAAGTGGTAATTGGGATAAAATAATTACTTTCCGCTTAACAGAATTAGAACCTGTTGAAACTACAGTTCCGAAAAAGGGAAATAGTAATTGATTCTTTAGTCATTAGTCAGTGGTTATTAGTTATTTACTAAGACTATTGACTAATGGCAATTTAAAAAAAATTCTGCAATTCCTATAAGTAATGCGACAGAGTTAATTACACAAATGATTTTGCTGTTCCCTATTCCCTATTCCCTGTTCCCTGTTCCTTAACTGCTTATGCGTCTACCTTTACCACAGTTTGCTATTGAAAATCGCCATCCTCATCACTTTGCAGAGATAATTGAAACGACAAGTACGGAATTTTTGGCTCAGTGTTTAGAACCAGAAGACTTAAGTTTTCCACCAATGCCAGCTTTTGGGAGTTGGGTTTGCGCTGTGGATGAAGAATCGGGTAATCAAGTTTATGCTGTAGTTTATCATGCCACAACTATGCCCATTGATTCTGTACATCGGGCGGTTGCACTAGGATTATCTTTAGAAGCTTTGCGTGAGGAACAACCCCAGATATTTTCTATGCTCAAAACTGAATTTCGAGCGGCGATTGTGGGATTTAAGGAAAAGTCTGTAAATATAGGTACTAATGGCAGAGTATATCAATACTTGCCACCCCGTCCGCCACAAATTCACCAGGCTGTTAATCATTGTCAGGCAGAAGAAATTATTCAGTTTACGGAAGAACTAGATTTTTTACGAACATTACTTTTTATTAGTGGTGCGCCTGTAGATTCTTTAGCTGCTGCCGCTATTCGAGGAGTATATCAGTTACGAAAAACTGACCGAGAATGGTTGATTAAAGCTGGACGACATCTGAGTATGTTACTCAAAGATGATTATGACAGGTTGCGCTATATTTTAAGTCAAATTCATCCTTAATATTTGATTTACACAATCCCAAATCATTAAAGATTTGAGAAAAAAAGGTGACAAAAATTGCATCTGTGCAAAATATTAATTGGATGCGAAGAGATATATCGAGATGGTTTAGAAAGGTGGGAATTGAGTTTTAACCTTATGATTTACGTCATGGTTGTGCAATTCGAGCGCATCTTCAGGGAATACTAATAGGACTTACGCATTGACAAAAAAATGAATCTATGTTGATGAAGCAGCACAAGCATTGGTAAGATTGTCCACAATGTAGTCGCGCACAACTAAAGTGAATAAGTTTCTTTGCACTTCATACCAATTAGAAATTATGTTT
>NZ_JAQMSE010000071.1:0-12267 GCF_028330045.1 Aphanizomenon sp. CS-733/32 | reverse complement strand
GTTCTTGGACGAAAATCAGGGGAAGCAGCCCTAATAGTCGGCACAGGCTAGAAAGGGCAAATAAACCTAATAAACCGCCAAAATTAGGACTTTGGGCAATAAAACCGCCGATTGTTGTACCTAAAGCTCCACTTACGCCCCCAACAGCCGCAACAATGGCAAAATAGATAGATTTATTTCTTGTCGGAGCAATTGCCAGATACATATTAGTGCTACATAAATCAACACCTGCCCAAGTGATGCCAGTGAAAATATGTAAAATCGGCAACCATAGCCAAAAATCAAGTTGATGATTACCAATTCCTAACCAGAATAATGGTGTAATTGCGACTAAAACGCCAACACAGACGAGAATGGGACGATTACCAATTCTATCAGCTAATTTCCCCCACAAAATCAACACTAATAGATTTGCCCCAGTCTGAAGACTGTTATAAACAGTTACTAAAGTCACATCTAAATCTAAAGTATCTAATAAATAGAAGTTGAAAAAAGGTGCGCTCAAATGCACAGCCAACATCCAAATACTAAAATAAAGTAGAAATAGTAAGAATTTAGAGTTTTGCTCAATAATAGTAATCCAATTAGTTTCTTCTTGGCAAATATCTTCAGGAGGACTTTCACAACCATTCCAACTGTACTGATTTTGTAATTGCGGATTGACATCTACTTGGAAATACTGGCAAAACAAACTAATAATCCCGCCAATAGTCCCTAAGGATAGAACTAATCCATAACCTTGGATAGTTCCACCATACCAATGTGATATTACAAATCCCGCTAAAGGAATACATATTAAATTCGTCAGATGACAAGCACTATTCCGAATCCCAAAATATCTCCCTCGTAACCTGCGGGGAACAATAATTGCTAACCAACTTAGCCAAGATGCACTTCCTAATCCCCCTAAAAGATGACTAAAAAGCACAATTGACAGTGTTAATATTATCAATTGTTGGGAATTGAGGACACTGGAATTATTAGCAAAAATACCAATTACTAAAATTAGCCATAATAAACGAGAAGTTCCAAAAGTTAATAGAGAATACTTGAATCTACTGGTAGTCTGTTCAGAAATATAAGCGCCCACAGGTTGAACGAAATTTACCAACATGGGAATTGACGATAACATTCCAAATATCAGGGGAGTAGCCCCCAACTCAACTAACAAATTACTAACTAAAATTCCTCCCGTACTCAAAGAAAAAATAGACGCAAAAATAGCATCTACCGTAGAAGCTTGTAAACTGGTACGAATATCATTTTTAGTAAATTGCTTAGGAAACTGTTTAGTCAGTGAAGAGTCGAGATGGGAAGTCTGAATATCCAGTGGTTCAACGATGTCAACTGGAAGAGAATTCATATTATCATGTCAATTAATGACAAATTAGAGAGTGGATATAATTACTGATAAATTGCTATCTTTTGCTCTTGTATGTTTCAACAAAAAGTTGTTTTTCTTCAATATCAGTTTGCAGACTCACAGTCTATAAAACACCTCAGAAAATGTCATCAGTATTGCATAATTAGGAGATTAGTCGAGTTTTTGCGATTAATAATTGGGGAAAAGATCCAATTCTCCCTTATTTCTCCCCATGAAAATAATTGTTTATATTTATACTGATCCATTATTAGATACCGTTCCCAGCCCAGATGATTGGGGTTGGGAAGTAGATAAAATTTATGAAGATTTGGCAAAACGCACCCAATTACAACAATTATTAATTGATTGGTAAAAACCAGTACCAAACTTCATTCTGCGATTAATTTTTGTGGTGGGTTTGATCTCAAACTGCTGTAAGTACCATGATCATATAAAATCAGGTATGAACCTTTCCCCAGCGCTACCGTCTACAATTTGACGTAGTAGTGTACAGAGTGCAAAAACCATGAGACGTAGATACAAAAAAGGCTTTCAATTATTGATCAGCTTTAGCCTATTTACCACCTTAATCACCCTATATCCCGTCACCGCTACCCCTCTACGCAACCCGGATCAGACCGTCAACTGTGAGCTTCTCGTTGTGGGTGGTGGACTCTCTGGAGTAGCCACAGCTTACGAAGGGTTACTCGCAGGACGCACAGTTTGTTTAACAGAAATAACCGACTGGTTGGGGGGACAAATCTCCTCCCAAGGCACATCTGCATTAGACGAAAGACCAACTCAACGAGCTAAACAATTCTATTCTCGCGGTTATTCCCAATTAAGAAACCGCATTCAACGCAAATATGGCAAACTTAACCCTGGTGATTGTTGGGTAAGTGACTCCTGTTTTTTACCTCGGGATGCTCACAATATCATGACACAAATGCTCAAAGATGCTGAAAAAAAAGGTAGAGGAAAATTACAATGGTTTGCGAATACAGTAATTAAAGATTTAGAAATTAGCAAAGATGGCAAAATTATTAATAATGCCATAGCTATTCAACATCAACCAGCAAAAAATCAACCCCCTTTAAATACTTATCCTTTATCCCAAACCATTGAAGATGCTTATAGTTATAAAAACTCATCACAATTTAGTAAAACTATTATTCGTTTTCTGCCTAAACAATCCCTAAATAATCTCGAAAAATGGTACGTTATAGACACAAGTGAAACCGGGGAAATTATCGCTTTAGCCGATGTTCCTTACCGACTAGGAATTGATGCCCGTTCCTATCTTGAACCTTCATCTTCTAGCACGACAGATGATCCTTATTGTCCTCAAGGTTTCACCTATACTTTTGCAATGGAGGCAACAAAAGAACACCAAAGCCAAACAATGCCACCATTTTATTTACAATATTCACCATATTTTAGTTATGAATTAAAGCGATTAGCAAACTTTGATTTAGTCTTTACCTATCGCCGAATTTGGAGTCCGCAAAGAGGACAAGCAACTACATTTAATGGTGTGAAATTTACTTCACCAACACCAGGGGATATTTCTATGCAAAACTGGACTTGGGGAAATGATTACCGTCCAGGAACAGCCGCAGATAATCTTATTTACAGTCGTCAACAATTAGAAAATTCTGGACAGTTGAAATCTGGAGGTTGGCAAGGTGGACTACGCACAGAAACTTTGCGTAAAGCTGAAGAAAAAGCATTTTCCTATTTTTATTGGTTGTATGGGGGAACTACAGATTCTCAATTAGGTAATGGTGTTAAACAACCGCAAACAAATATCCGTTTCTTAACAGGTTTAGATTCGCCAATGGGGACGGTTCATGGTTTATCTAAATACCCTTATATGCGGGAAGGAAGACGGATTATTGGTCGTCCAAGTTGGGGACAACCGGAAGGTTTTGGCATTTGGGAAGTTGATATTTCTCGGCGTAATTATAATGATGAATATTATCGGAAAACTTTGCCGGCAAATATGTATCGCAATCTAAAAGCAGCGGTGGCTGGTTTGGAAGCGACATCTGTAATTAGGGGGGAAATTCCTCCAGAAAAAGTTATTCGCCGGAGTCGTTCGACAATTTACCCTGATGCTGTGGGTATTGGTCATTATGCCATAGATTTTCATCCCTGCATGGCAAAAAGTCCAGTGGAAGCACCTGGTAATCAGGAACGTGCTGGAGAAAGGCGGGGTGCAGGACTTGCTTATCCTTTTCAAATTGCTTTGCGGGCAATGATTCCCCAAAAAATTGATAATTTATTAGTAGGAGGAAAAAGTATTGCTACTAGTCATATTGCGGCGGCTGCTTATCGGGTTCATTCTTTTGAATGGTCTTCTGGTGCGGCTGCGGGAACTGTGGCGAGTTTTGCACTAAAAGAAGGAATTGCACCATATCAATTGGTTGATGATTTACCTCAACAAGAACCACAATTACAAATTTTAAGAAAGTTGTTGGAGGCGAATGGGAATCCTACGGCTTTTCCTGATACTTCTATTTTTAATGAAAATTGGGATGATTGGCGGTAGGTAAAATATGATGGCACAAGATACCCGACTTCTCAAAGAAGTCGGGTATCTAAAATTTAATCTGCAAGAAATTCAGAATTGAGGGTTTGTTCGCAGGTGTAAGGACATATTTGGGGAAATATCTGTTGACCTAATTGAGTTTCTCTCATTGCTAATGCTAAACCTAGTTCATAAGCTGTGAGGAAAACTTCTTCTAAATAAGGTTTTAAACTGGGACTATCTTGTAAAAGTAGTTTTATTTGAATCCGTTGTTCTCGAATTGTACTCAACCAACTACTGCTGCGTTTTTCTGCTTGAAATTGCCATTTTAATAAATGTCCTAGCAACACAGCCAATCTATTTCTAAGTTCTTGTCTTTCTTTTCTTCCCAAGGTTTCTAATTCTTCAATTAGGTTGACAGTATCTAATGTATCCCATTGTTGAGTTTTGAGTAAATTAACCTGTTCTTGAGTCCAAGCATGAAAGTCGTTTGTATAGAGGAGAAATGTGTTCATTTCCGCACCTATTATAGGTTTATATATTCTTAGTTCAATTCTATTCTATATCTCATATAGGAAGTTATTAAAAGGTAAAATGTCAATTACTTCATAGATATAAATTAATATTTTTACATATTATCAGCTTGTGTCTGACTACTAACTCAGCCAGCAATGGATTAAACTGGTTATTTGTAATGTCAGTTTTTACAATGTCGTTTTTGGCTCATTTTTCTATGGTGACAAGAATTGCAGATGTGTACAGTATGGCTTCAGCACCAACTGTGACACCTGACCGGGTTAATCAGGTGACTCGGAAAACCTATCCTAATTATAAGGTGATTGTGTTGAATGATGATTTCAATACTTTCCAGCACGTGGCTGAGTGTTTGATGAAGTATATTCCGGGGATGTCGGGCGATCGCGCTTGGGATCTCACTAATCAAGTACACTATGAAGGATTAGCAATTGTCTGGACCGGTCCCCAAGAACCAGCAGAATTATACCACCAACAACTTCGTCGGGCTGGGTTGACAATGGCTCCCCTGGAAGCAGCCTAATTATGTCAAAACCTACTGATGGTAGACTTGTTTGGAATCACTCTACCCATATTCCTGGTCTAATTCCCATTTTAGAACGTTTGTGTCAACAGCATGGTATTGGGACTGTGACACCGGCGGTGATTGGTAGAGCTAAGGGTCATGCACCAAAAATGCAGTTGCGGGTGTCTGTACCTATTCGTGGTGGCTATAAAATCATTGCTCGTCAAGGTAAGACGGTGCAGGAGGTGTTTATCCTCACAACTTTACTACAGGATGAACTCGAAGGTGCGATCGCTATTGCTATGAGAATTGCCTAAATTATGAATTTACCAATAGCAAGGTTGGAGCTAAATTCAGTTCTAACCTTGACTTTTGATTATTCTTCAATTTTATGAACTGCAAACTTATGTAACGGTAAACTCAAAATACAAGAAAATGTTAAAAAATATGACAAAGCTGTAGTAATTCTTAAAGTTATCATTACAGATTCCCCGTCAAATAAGAATACCTTTTCTATCCCAAAACCGACGCAATAAACTAACCAGTACGCAAAGCTCATTCTTAAGAGACTTTCTTCTGTTTCTTGAAAATCATCAATGGCTTGATTGTCATCTTTTAATAACCAGAGACCGACAATACAAGCGATTGAGGAAATAGCCACCACAAACTCATGGCAACATAAATTTACCGTAGACATTGGTTTTCGTCTCCATTTTCAATATTTTTATATTCCTATGGAAATTTAGTCTAAAGGAATATGCTGGAAAGTTGTGCAAAATATTTACAAACTGCAATCCCTCAACAACTTTCTTGACATTCTCAGCGGCTGCAGCCGCTGAGATTCTTTAATCAAAGACATGACTTGCTCACACAGGATTTCTCCAACCTGATAAGTATGTGAACACAATAAAACCAATCTGTGTAAAGAAAAGTAAAATCCCCTAAACCCTCTTCACTCTTGCCTTGCCATAACGACGATTTTCAATGCTAACTACTTATTATATTGATTTTTTTCAAGTTAGTGGTGCAAAAGTTATTGATCAATTAAAACGCGCGATCGCTAGAATATCACCGGAAGATCCGATCTGTCAATAAAAATGGGCGTTGCTGATTAAGGGTATGAATTTTAGTCTCACGCAAAAGCGAGGCAGCGCGGTCTTGGGGGTTTCCCCCATGAGCGACTGCCGTAGCAAAGACGCACTGAGGTTTGAGCTTTAAAGGTTCAATTTGGGAATTTCATACCTCAATTCAGCAATGCCTAAAAATGATAAACTACTATTTTGTACATCCTCAAATCCTGAAAATCCTGATTCAGACAGAAAGGATTTTCAGGATGTTTTGGTTAAAGAAACGTTAAACATTAGTCCCCATAATCATACAATGCCTAGCAAATTAAATCTCGATAGCGGTAAAACTCTCCGAAAAGGTGCAAAAGGATCACAAGTTACACAACTACAAGAAATCTTAAAAGCACTTAATCTAAATCCAGGAACAATAGATGGTGATTTTGGTAATAACACCCTCAAAGCCGTTAAACAATTTCAAAGTCAAAAAGGACTTGAAGCTGATGGTATAGTTGGGAAAAATACTCAAAGTGCCTTAAATAACGCCCTGGGAGAAGCAACAACAAGCGCAGCATCATCTATATCATCCTCAACTTTAAGCACCCCTACAAAAGGTTTTGGTGGGACAACTGGAAAACTACCACTTCCAGGTATTCCTCTCATCAAAGAATTTGAAGGTTGTTATTTAAAAGCTTATCCAGATCCTCTCAGTGGCAATTTACCTATTACCATTGGTTGGGGTTCTACTAAAAAAAGAGATGGTAGTAACTGGAAATTAGGTGAAAGCATTACTCAACAAGAAGCAGATGATTTATTGATGCTTCAGCTAGAGAATAACTATCTCCCACCTCTGCAAAAAATTCCTGTTTGGAATGAATTAAACGCCAATCAACAGGGCGCTTTATTGAGTTTTGGTTATAACTTGGGTGCTAACTTTTATGGTGGATCCAACTTCTCAAGCATGACTAGAGTTTTGAGAGATAAGAAATGGGATGAGATTGAAAAAACTTTTCTCAAGTATAGAAATCCTGGTAGCAATGTAGAAGCTGGATTAAGACGCAGAAGACAAGCAGAAGCTAATCTATTTTTAACCCCTGTTTAATTAAAAATACCTTGTCAAAACTGGAAAAAGCCTTGATTTGTAGCGACTGTCTTGATTGTCAAGCGATAGCTTCGCTCGCCGCAGGCATCGTCAAATAAAAAGTTAAACTCTAGGAAAAAGCACATTGGTAGGGTGCGTCAGACTGCGTAAATCCTGCAAATAAACAGATTGTTGATATCTGACATACCCTACAACCGATTTTTAGAAACCCAGAATCTAGATTTTATCAGGGTTTGAGGATTTTGGTGAGAAATCCGGGCAAAGCGGTGTTTTCTGAGTTGGGAACTTCCTCTAAGATGCAAGGATGGGTTGACATGAGAAAACCCAATAAATTTTCTACTAAAATTAAAAATTAAGTGAAAAGATGACTTGGTATGGAGCAGATAGAATGATGAGAGTTTGGCTTATATGTTTTTTTATTCTGTTTGCTTTAGCGGAATTTTTTAAATGGTTACGAGGTTTCTCTGTTCCTGTTCCGTTACCAGTATATATTTTAGGTGGGGTATTTTTAGCAGTTGCCTCTAATTATGATAAAATATTCGGCTATTACCTCAGTGACATTAACGTAGTTAAACATACAGAAATTCCCCAGAGAATACTTAAGTTGGCATCACCGGCAAACTCAACTCCAATTCCTGGATTGATTTCTAGTGATGTACCTGAACCCGATGTTCAAGAATCTGTGAAGGATTGAATTGCTATATAGCAGAAGTTCAGGAGTCAGAAAAAAGAAAAAAGAAGAAAATTGTCACCAGCTTGTTGTCTACATCAGGACAATATGTGGGTGTTGCATCAGAAAATAAATAAGTCTGTAAATATAACCCACATAAAACATAAAATTTTTGTTAAGCTTACTGAGAAATTAAAAGTTGAGTAGTTTTTGAGACAGAAAAAAGTAGCAAATACTACGAATTGTATTGAATGAGGACAAATATCATAGATACGGAGGAACAAAAATAAGTGTTCAAAAAATTGACTATTATTGGGTGTTTAACTCTATTTTTGCTGGTAGGGTTGTTAACAGGAAATGCTTGGGCAGAGACCTCAGCAGCCGTACCTGATCTGAATACAGGTGATACAGCATTTATGCTGATTTCCTCAGCTTTAGTATTGCTGATGACACCAGGATTAGCATTCTTTTATGGTGGGTTTGTGCGATCGCACAATATTCTCAACACATTGATGATGAGTTTTGTGTTGATGGCGATTGTGGGAGTCACCTGGGTACTTTGGGGTTATAGTCTTTCCTTTGCCCCTGGTTTACCCTTCATTGGTGGTTTACAGTGGCTAGGGTTAAATGGTGTTGGTGTAGAAACCACAGGTTATCTCCAAGGTTCAGCCCCTGCGGAGGTAGTTTCCTATGCGGGGACAATTCCCCATCAAGCATTCATGATCTATCAAGCCATGTTTGCAATTATCACCCCAGCTTTAATTTCGGGAGCGATCGCCGAACGCATGAGTTTCCGTGCCTATTGCCTATTTGTAGTCCTGTGGTCAACCTTTATCTACACACCCCTAGCACACATGGTTTGGGCAAAGGGAGGATTCTTAGGTTTATACGGCGGCATCGGTGCTCTCGACTTTGCTGGTGGTACAGTAGTGCATATTAGCTCTGCTGTTTCGGCACTAGTCGCAGCTATTGTCCTGGGTCCGAGAAAAAACTATCCAGATCGTCTGAGTCCTCCCCACAATGTCCCCTTTATTTTGTTGGGTGCCGGCTTACTTTGGTTTGGTTGGTTTGGTTTTAATGCTGGTAGTGCCTTATCCGCCGGTACAGTAGCCACAGTCGCCTTTGTTGCTACTAATACATCCGCGGCCGCCGGGTCGTTAATGTGGTTGATTCTAGAAGCTACATTACGGGGAAAACCCACCGCTGTAGGGGCAGTTACCGGTGCTGTCGCTGGTTTAGTGGGAATCACCCCAGGAGCAGGATTTGTCACCCCTGTAGCCGCAATTTT
Source organism: Aphanizomenon sp. CS-733/32 (assembly GCF_028330045.1). Taxonomy (NCBI): domain Bacteria; kingdom Bacillati; phylum Cyanobacteriota; class Cyanophyceae; order Nostocales; family Aphanizomenonaceae; genus Aphanizomenon; species Aphanizomenon sp. CS-733/32. Next base: position 3,211 of record NZ_JAQMSE010000071.1, on the reverse strand, counting down.
AATTGGTTTTATTACCTCTTTCCTCTGCTTCTATGCTGTCAGTTTTAAACACAAATTGCAGGTTGATGATGCCCTAGATACCTATCCTGTACATGGTGTTGGAGGTACTATCGGGGCGATTTTAACAGCTTTTTTTGCCACAACTGAAGTAAATAGCGGTGGTAAAGATGGAGTACTGCGCGGTAACTTCGGTGAATTGTTTGTAGAACTAGCAGCGATCGCCATAGCCTATATTATTGCTGGTGTAGGAACTTGGATCATTCTGAAAATTATTGCTGCTACAGTTGGTTTACGAGTCCCAGATCAAACCGAAGATCAAGGCTTGGATATCAACGAACACGGGGAAGAAGGTTATAACTCCGAATTTGCAGATCGGATCTCTAATAAATAACTCAAGTTGCTAGTACAGATTGGCGTAAATAAACCAACCATTCTAAATCCTCCAAAAGCCTATACTGTCTTCATTTTGACTTTTGACTTTTGACTTTTGACGAACGCCTTGCGGTACTAGTTATCTCGTTGAGGCTGGTAATAGGTAATTGGTAATAGGTAATTGGTAATAAAAACTCTGGTTTCATCCTGTTCATCCTTTAATCGGTGGACATCTTGATTCTGACAATTTACCTAACTAGCAACTTAGATTAAGTAGAAGGCAGGAGAGTAGGGGAGAATATTTTTCTTCCCACTGACAACAGAGGACGAACAACTGACAACTAAACTTAATACCTGTAATGTTTCTTAGTCGTGTCTAATCGTGTAAAAACTTTTCCTATCTGGGGACTATTCGCACTGTTAACTAATATTATCCTAATGTTAGCGGTTATCTTATTGATTTGGCGACAGCAAAAGCTAACCCCTGTGTTAGCAACCACAGCTATTCCAGATCCCCCAGAACCAGTTAACCTGAACTGGAAAAATCAATATGTAGCACCAGAATTAGGACCCCGTCATAAACTCAGTTATCCCCAATGGTTGGATATTCTCAAGCAAGAAGCTAAAATAACTGCTGACAAAAAGCCCCAGCGATTAACCATACTAGCGGGAGATTCTCTGAGTTTATGGTTTCCACCGGAGTTATTACCTGAGGATAGAAGCTGGCTAAATCAGGGCATATCCGGGGAAGTTAGCAATGGATTATTGCAAAGATTAGATTTTTTTGATCGCACCAAACCGGAAAAGATTTTCATTATGGTGGGCATTAATGATCTAATTCGCGGGTTAGATGATCAGGAAATTTTAGCTAATTATCAGCAAATTATCAGTTATTTGCGAAGAAAACACCCCCAAACAGAAATTGTCGTTCAGTCAATTTTGCCCCATGGGGGGGAGGGGATAACTTGGGAAGGAAAAGAAAAACTCCTAGCAATTCCCAATCCTCGGATTCGTAATTTGAATCAGGAATTGAATCATCTCGCTACTGAAAAGGGGGTGAAATATCTGAATTTACATCCCTTATTCACCGATAAACAAGGTAATCTTCGGTCAGATTTTACCACCGATGGTTTACATCTGAGTCCCCCAGGTTATCTCGTTTGGCGGACTGCCTTACAGATGTATACTAACCAACAAATAACATCCCAGGCAACTAAACCTGAAAAGATCAACTCAAAAAGTAGGATATAAATCCAAAATTTTCCATCTCAATTGCCTCGAAACACGAGAAAATCAAAAATAGTAATTATTAGTGGTCAATCTAGAATGGATACAAAAGCTTTTAAACGTAGCCTTCAACATTCAGACAATTACAATCGTAAAGGTTTTGGTCATCAAGCGGAAGTCGCTACCCAGTTACAATCTGAGTTTCAGAGTAACTTAATTCAGGAAATCCGCGATCGCAACTACACCATCAAACGTGGTAATGTCACCATCCAACTAGCACAAGCATTTGGTTTTTGTTGGGGCGTAGAACGGGCTGTAGCTATGGCTTATGAAACCCGGCAACATTTTCCCACAGAACACATTTGGATTACCAACGAAATTATTCACAATCCATCTGTGAATAAACGAATGCAAGAAATGCAGGTACAATTTATTCCCGTTATTGACAAACTGAAAGACTTTTCTGTTGTTAATAGTGGTGACGTAGTAATTTTACCAGCCTTTGGTGCAAGTGTTCAAGAAATGCAAATATTGCATGATAAAGGTTGCCAAATTGTTGATACTACCTGCCCTTGGGTATCCAAAGTATGGAACACCGTAGAAAAGCACAAAAAAGGTGATTATACCTCAATTATTCACGGAAAATATAAGCATGAAGAAACAGTTGCCACCAGTTCCTTTGCCGGGAAATATTTGATTGTTTTAAACATAAAAGAAGCAGAATATGTCATTAATTATATTCTCAACGGTGGCGATCGTGAAGAATTTTTAGCCAAATTTTCCAAAGCCTGTTCAGCAGGATTTGATCCTGATCAAGACTTACAACGGGTAGGAATTGCGAACCAAACAACCATGCTCAAAGGTGAAACCGAACAAATCGGTAAAATGCTAGAGCATACCATGATGCAGAAATATGGACCAACAGCATTAAATCAGCATTTTCAAAATTTCAACACCATCTGTGATGCCACCCAAGAACGTCAAGACGCTATGTTAGGATTAGTCGAAGAAAATGTAGATTTAATCATAGTTATTGGTGGGTTTAACTCATCCAATACTACCCAACTACAACAAATTGCCTTTGATCGAGGTATTCCCTCTTATCACATTGATTGTGGAGAACGGATTCAATCAATTAATAACATTGAACATCGGCAATTAACAGGAGAATTAGTAATTACAGAAAATTGGCTACCAGCAGGAGAAATCAAAGTTGGTGTGACTTCTGGTGCTTCAACACCAGATAAGGTAGTTGAAGATATAATTGAGAAAATTTTTGCCCTCAAAGCAATAGCATCTGTAGTTTAAAATATACTTAACACGGTTGGGATATGGACTTTTAAGAAACTAAGAAAAACCCAGATTTGTAGGGGTTTAGTAAAACGGGCGGTTACAAACCGCGCCTACACAGGCAAAACGCAAGTGGGTTTTAATCCTACCTTCCGCACCCTAAACTGTCACACAACGAAAATTGGTCGTTTGGAGATTTGGTTTTAGCGAACTGCTTGCAGCAGCGCTTCGCTATCGCCTACCAATATTTCTTGGTTTTGGTACAAAATACAACATTAAATGGGGATAAAAATCAGAAAAAACCGATTGTGACACCGGGGGG
>NZ_JAQMSE010000070.1:0-8366 GCF_028330045.1 Aphanizomenon sp. CS-733/32 | reverse complement strand
TTTGGCAGTAGGGACAAGCCAAACCCTGACATCAACCCGCAGCATTACAACAGATACCACTAATATTGCGACCGCTACGGGAACTACTCCCATTAATGGCACTGTTAGTGATACCGACAATGCAGTAGTAGATGTCATTGCACGTACTGGCGACCTAAAAATCACCAAGACCGATTACCTGACCAAAGTAGTACCCGGACAATTGGTAACTTATACCATTGTAGTTAGCAATTATGGTCCTGATACCGCTACTCACGCGCTGGTAGAGGATTTATTCCCCAGCAACCTGACAGACGTGAAGTGGACAAGCAAGGCAGCTAAGGGAGCCACAGACAATGAAGCCAGAGGAACTGACAATATCGAGGATTACGTAACCCTGCCAGCGGGTAGTAGCATCACCTACAAAGTGACGGGAACAGTAGTTGGTGGACCTGCCAGCCACAAAGTTTCCGACTATCATAGAACCTTAACCAATACCGCGACGGTTACCGCCCCTTCTGACTTCACCGACACCAACCTCGAAAACAACACTGCCACCGATATTGACACAATCATGTCCGCACCCGGTGTCCGCAATGCTTATTTTTGGCAAAACACCAAATGGCAGAAATTCTGGGACGGCATCCAAGGTAACGAACCCTCCCAAAAAACAAGGCCGAATTTCCCAGATAGCGACCTCTTACTCTCACCCTATACCAACTCTGCCCGTCCCGGAAAAGCCTTAGATCCGGTTACCCGTAGATACGGAGTGGGACTGCTCATAGGAGACTACAATCGCAATGGCAAAACTGACCGAGGAGAAGATACCCTCTTCTACACCCGCGCACAGGCACTTCAGATTGTTGATTCCTCAATGCACCCCAACAACCGAGATGCGCGTTACATACTCGGACGGGATTTAGTGACTAGCTGGCTGAATTACCTCGCTGGTAATTCGATTGATACCCCTAATTCTAACGATCAAGATGCTCGTGACTATATCAACGAGGGAATTCACTGGCTGCAAGCCTTAACGCCAGATCAAAATAGGGATGGCAAAGGTGATGGCTATCTGCAAGGATTAACAGGTAACGAAACCTCCAATTCACGGACTCCAAGGATTCTAGCTAGATCTTCCTACTGGAAATCTGGTATTTCCAGTGCATCGAATTTACCGAACCTCTATAAATCGAACACCGACGTTCTCTATCCTATAGACGCTGGCATCACTATTCACACACACCTGGATAATTACAACAACAATATCTTCTAGGTAGGGTTCTTAGGGAACACAAAAAAACAAATTACCCAAAAATACTAGGGTGGGTTGGGGCGACAAAGATTGCCGCCCCAACCAGATAATATCTATTCTGGTTCAGTAAAGCAAAATTGTTTGAAATTTGGAAAATTTGTCTGCACATTCCCCAATTACCAGTCTATTAACCGCTGACAAAACCGCGTTTAATTTGCTCGCGTTCAATCGCTTGAAACAAAGCCAAAAAATTACCTTCCCCAAAACCTTGGGCAAGAGAACGACGTTCAATAAACTCAAAGAAAAAAGTTGGTTTAGAAAAAATTGGTTGACTAAAAATTTGTAATAATAACTGTCCTGGGTGAGCATCTTCATGCCAGTCTACCAGAATTTCTTGGTCAGATATGGCTTGCAACTCTTCAGTTGACAGAGAAAATTTATATCGTTGTTGGAGTTGGGAATAGTAACTTTGGGGAACAGAAAGAAAAGATAAACCAGCAGTCCGAAATTGAGAAATTGCATCAACAAGATCAGGTATTAATAAAGCAATATGTTGAATACCTGCACCTCGATTCACGTCTATAAATTCTTGAATTTGTGACCTCGGCGAAGCTGGTTCATTAATTGGTAATTGAATATTACCATGAGGTGAAATCATTACCTGACTATGCAAACCAGAACGATCAGTTTTAATATTAAAAGTCTGTTGAGGTTGAAAATCAAATATTTTTTCATACCAATTAACAGCAGTTACCAACTCACCCACACCCACATTTAAAACTAGATGATCAATCGCCGTAATAGAATTATGTAAAATATTTTCGTTATCTTCTATTTTTGGTTTATTTTTAGTAATTAACGTATGATTTAAACTACCCCAAGCAGCAATTTTAGCATACTGACAAAATCCAGCATCTTGAACAGGTTGGAGAATCCTTGCCCCATTGTTTATAGCCTTTACTATCACAGCTTCCACATCATCAACTACAAAAGCTATATCAGCCACACCAGGAGGATGTTTACGCAGAAACTCAGCCACCGGACTAGTCGCTAAAATCGCAGAAGAAAGTAAAAAGTAGACAGATCCACTTTTCACCACTTCTGTACAAGTATGCAACGATTTGGGATGATGAAAAAACCTGGAAAAAATACCATCATTCACTGCTTGAAAACCAAGACAATATACAAACCAATCTCGCCACCTTTGGGCATCTTCGACATAAAAGTGAACGTGATCAATTTGCAGCATAATTTCTTTTAAATCCAGTATTTACTATCATCTTTTTACCAATTTTATGTAAGGCTGCACAGAATCCTGAAATCCATTAATTTATCCGTGTTTATCTGCGTCTATCTGCGTTCAATTATTCTGGAAATATTATTTTATCCAGCCTCATCTTAATTTGGTATTACATCTGTCACACACTAGAAAAACAAATGACTCTCAGGTTGAATATTAATTTCCATAGGAATAGCCTGTGGTTCAGCCGACAAAGCATAAAAAATAGCATTTGCCGCAGTCTCACAACTCAGCATTTTACTCCGATCTACTTTTAAATTTACCTTATCCCAAAAAGGAGAATCTATGCCTCCAAAGTAAAAAAGTGTCATTTTCACCCCAAAACGTTTCAGTTCTTCCGCTATACATTTACTAAAACCCACCACACCGAATTTAGACGCAGAATAAGCCGCAGCCATAGGCATTGAATGTTTACCAAGAATACCGACAACATTACAAATATGACCAGATTTGCGTTTTTGCATCTCCTTCGCTGCTGCTTGAGTCGTGTAAAAACAGCCTTTTAAATTGAGATCCAGCATTGCCTCTAAATCTGCCGATTCAATGTTATTGTAGGCTTTGAGAATGCCCGCTCCGGCTGCATTTACCAAAACATCAATTTGTCCAAATTGGGCTATTGTGGCTTGGATTAATGCTTCCACCTGTTGAGGTTGAGTAATATCGGTGGGAACTGTCAGCACATCGGCTGATAGTCCATTTGCTAATGCAGCTAAGTTTTCCCCGTCTCTAGCTGCAAGCACCAAACGCGCACCAGTGGAGGATAATTGACGAGTTAAGGTAGCACCAATACCACCAGTAGCACCGACAATGACAATAACTTTATCTTGTAGCATCATCATATTTACATTTCCTTACAGACTATATTTATAGTACAGTCTATCTCGGTATTCTGGCTGTGATATATTATTTGAGCGATCGCTTTTATGCTGTTATTATCTTGCTGGAGTCACCCATCAATTATTCAGAGTTTTATTTATCAGCCTGTAAACCAGAAAATAGCCTTGTCCAATTTAAACTATCAGCAATTAGTTCACCTTCTTTCACCTCAAAAGTGCGATTAATAGCTTGTGGTTCTTTAATTGCTTGAACACAAATTTCCGCCACATCATCACGGCTAACTTTTCCTTTAATATTATCATCTTGCTCAAAAATTAACTCCTTTCCTCCTAGTGCTTCCGTCAAAGCACAAGGTCTAATAATTGTATAGGGAATACCACTAGCTTTCAGACTTTCTTCTCCTCGCAATTTCCAAGTTAAAATCCCTCCCAATTGGTCATTTAATCTCACTGCTGGTGGTTCTTCATCTAAATTAATTCCTGGTCTTCCGGGACGAGTGACCCCAGCGGAACTGATTAATACGAATTGAGGTAAAGTTTCTCCCCCATAAGCTTGAATGGAAGCAATTTCCAGCGCGAACCCCCCCGGATTAAAAGCAGGATTTAAAGCACCATCATATTCAAACTTACTCAACATTAATTGCACAGAACAAACTTTGCTAATATCCATCGGTGGACAGTCCTTAACAATTTTGGCACGAAACACGGGAACTAAATCTGTAAAAGGAATCTGAATATCTAGCCAATTATTAGCAACAGTATCAAAAGAATAGCTATAACCAACACCATCCCAAGTTGACTCTGTGCGGATAAATATTTTATAACGTTGTCCATCACCCTTAACCCGCAATTTCACACCTTGATAGCCAGATAAATCCAGCAAAGGTGAAAAATTCTTAGTTCTCACCGAAGCAAACCCCCCAGAATTAGCAGTAGAAACATTACCTGTAAATACTGCTGTATTTTCCCTAATTTGCAAACTACTAGCACTAACACCCCCCATAACCACATCATCTAAAGCACCCCAGATATCTTTGATTTCATCTGATGGTTTCGTGAAATCAAATATCGGTTTTTCACCCGCAGCAACCAGATATTTTGCGGCTGCTGTTACTAAATTTTTCACACCTTGATATTCAACATTTTCTGGTGTATCTCCAACAATTTCCGGCAGATAAAATTTTACACCTTGATTATATTTGGCTCTATCGGGTGTATCTCCCTCCACAGGTTGAACACGCACTGACGTACAACAAATTACAGCTTGAATATTAGCCATAACTAAATTTGTTAAAGTCTCTGGTTTGGTAATATCTCCAACTACCAAATTAATATCATTACCCAAAACTTGCCGTGCTTTGTCAATATCTCGAACTAGACAGCGGACATTATAACCCTGTGTTATTAATTTCTTAACAACTCGTTTACCCACACCACCGGTTGCACCAGCTACCAGAACTACAGCCATATTTTCTCCTGCTTTTGATATATCTTTATTATCCGTTGGACTACCTGAAAATAATTTTTGTATCCAATTCAGAATCGGAAATACTTCAAAGTAAGTTAGGGTTTTAATAAACCTGCATAAATCCCATCGAGAGCGGTTGTTATTATTCATAGTTACGATTTAATCATGTTATCTTAGTCTTATTATATCAGATTTAGATCCCCGACTTCTTAAAGAAGTCGGGGATCTGGATGGATCTGGATTATAATATTCATACAATACGATAATTGCCATAATGAGTCAACTTGCTAACGCCCAAGCGGAATATGAGAAATTTCCTGAAGAATTTACCAGCATTATTATTAGTACGGTAAATAAACAAGGCATCCCTAATGCTAGTTATGCTCCCTTTGTCATGGACGATGATAAAAACATCTATATTTATGTAAGTGGACTAGCTACTCATACCCAAAATATTCAAAATCATCCTTTTGTGAGTGTTTTATTTATTGATGACGAAATTAAAACTAAACAGATTTTTGCTCGGCGGCGGTTAAACTTTGATTGTACCGCAAATTTGCTAGAAAGGGAAACTGAACAATGGCGGGAAATTGTTGATAAATTTCAGGTTCGGTTTGGAGAATTGATTTCTACATTACGCAGTTTACCAGATTTTCGGATTTTGCAACTGACACCGAATAGCGGACGTTTTGTAATTGGGTTTGGGGCTGCGTATAATATTAGTAATGACAATATAAATCAACTTGTACAAATTACCAAGGATTCACTTTCATAATTATGCTGAAATTTCAACCTCCGGGTTTTGGGAGCAAATTCATTCATACATCTTTGGGGACAATGGTTTATTATACCCAAATTAGCAGTCCTTGGGAAAATACCAAAAATCAAGATTTACCACCATTATTATTTCTACATAACTTTGGTGGTGGTGCGTCTGCTTATGAATGGTCAAAAATTTATCCAGCTTATGCGTCAACATATCGAATTTTAGCCCCGGATTTAATTGGTTGGGGAAAATCTGCTCACCCTGAGAGAGATTATCAAATTGAAGATTATTTAACGACGATTCTGGAGTTTATTTCGCAAACCTGTAATCAACCTGTAACCGTCATCGCATCTTCTTTAACGGCGGCTTTGACTATTCGTCTGGCTGTGACTTATCCCGATTTATTCAATGCTTTATTTTTAGTTTGTCCTGCGGGTTTTAATGATTTTGGCGAAGGTGCAGGCAGAAGATTACCACTTTCTTTAATTAATACACCATTAGTAGACAATTTAATTTATGCTTTAGGTGCAGAAAATGAAATTGCAGTGAGAAACTTTTTGCAGAGTTTTCTATTTTCTAACCCTGAAAGAGTGACACAGGAAATGGTGTTAGCTTATTTAAGTTCTGCACAAAAATATCAAGCAAAATTTGCAGCCTTGTCTTTTTTACGGGGAAACTTGTATTTTGATTTAAGTTTATATATTCAACAACTTCAAGTTCCCACTGTGATGTTGTGGGGTGAAAATGCCCAATTTACAAATATGCAATTGGGACGACGGTTAGCAAATTTAAATACTGAGGCAATTCAGGGTTTTCATGAAATACCCGATACAGGAATTTTGCCCCATTTAGAAATACCAGCAGTTGTCATAGGAATTTTACAAAAATACAACAAAACTGGAAAATTAGAGATATAAAGGACTAAAAAAATTATCTGCGGTTATCTGCGTTTAATTCTGACTTCTTGTCCGCGAAAGGTGGCGTTGCTGAGTAAAAGTATGATTTTATTTCACGCAGAGACGCAGAGGCGCAGAGAGTAAGAGTTTGAGAGATGGAATTTTCGACTTTCATACCCCAATTCACCAACGGACGAAAGGGTTACACCATCAAGAAAGTTGTAATATAGAAAAAGTAACATAGCTCTTCACTCACCACAACCAATGACATCAACTCTGCTGAAACTTCCACGCCTTAATGCACCTAAGCTGCACCATCTACCCAACGGTTTGACTATTATCGCCGAACAAATGCCAATAGACGCAGTTAATCTCAACCTCTGGGTAAAAACTGGTTCTGCAATGGAATCTGATGCTATTAATGGTATGGCTCACTTTTTAGAACACATGATTTTTAAGGGTACACAAAAACTCATTAGTGGTGAATTTGAACGTCGGATTGAAGAACGTGGTGCGGTAACTAATGCTGCTACTAGCCAAGATTATACCCACTATTATACCACAACTGCGCCTAAAGATTTTGCTGAATTAGCACCTTTGCAAATAGATGTTGTTTGTAATCCGAGTATTCCTAATGATGCTTTTGAACGGGAAAGATTAGTGGTTTTAGAAGAAATTAGACGTTCCGAAGATAATCCTAGACGACGGATTTATCGTCATGTGATGGAAACTGCTTTTGATTCCTTACCCTATCGTCGTCCCGTACTTGGTCCCGAATCTGTGATTTCTGAAGTTAAACCGCAACAAATGCGAGATTTTCATGGTCATTGGTATCAACCTCAGTCAATTACAGCAGTGGCTGTGGGTAATTTACCAGTAGAAGAATTAGTAGAAATTATTGCGGCAGAATTTAATAAAAATTATCAACAAACAACTAATAAACTAACACAAATAGCAGCCATTCCTGAACCTGCATTTACAGAAATAGTCCGTCGGGAAGTTGTTGATGAAACTCTCCAACAAGCCAGATTAGTGATGATGTGGCGAGTTCCCGGATTGATGGAATTAGATGAAACTTATGGACTTGATGTGGTAGCGGGTATTTTAGGACATGGGAGAACATCTAGATTAGTGCAAGATTTACGGGAAGAACGGGGACTGGTATCTTCAATTTCTGTGAGTAATATGAATAATTTATTGCAAGGTGTGTTTTCGATTTCTGCTAAATGTGATGTAGAAAATTTAGCGGCTGTGGAAGCAGGAATTATTCAACATCTTCGCAGATTACAAACAGAATTTGTCAAAGAATCAGAAATTGCCCGTGTTCAACAAAGGGTAGCCAATCGGTTTATATTTGGGAATGAAACACCAAGCGATCGCGCTGGGTTGTATGGTTATTATCAGTCATTGATTGGTGACTTAGAACCAGCCTTTAATTATCCCCAATATATTCAAGCACAAGCAGCCACTGATTTAATCCAAACAGCCAAAGATTATCTATCCCCAGATGCTTATGGTGTCGTTGTCATCAAACCTGTTTAAGTAGGTTGGCGTTGAAAAAAATTGTCGTTATGGCAAGGCAAAAGGCAAGAGGCAAGAGGCAAGAGTGAAGAGGGTTTAGGAGATTTTACATTTCTTTACACAGTTTGGTTTTATTGTGTTCACCTGACTTGAAAATAAGACCCCACCCCTAACCCCTCCCCGCAGGCGAGGAGGGGAATAAGAAGTTTTTCATCCCACATTCCGCACCCCAAACTGTCACAGATCAAAAAAGCCCTTAAAGTAGTACATAATAACTAAAGTCAATTCAAAAATTAAGATGCTTAATGAGAATAAATAGCATTAAAAGCGAAATGGTGTGATAAAGTG
>NZ_JAQMSE010000069.1:0-9500 GCF_028330045.1 Aphanizomenon sp. CS-733/32 | reverse complement strand
TGCTAAGGATGAGATTTGTTGGGATTTCGTTAAGATCATTGACGTTAATAGTTAATTGTTTTTCGTAACTTAACCCCCCTTGGTCTGTGGTTTTGACAAGGATGCTATAACTATTCTTAGTTTCAAAATCGGGGGAAGCATTAATTTTTAGTTGATTGCTACTAATGGTAAAGACATTATTATCCGTGTCTCCTGCACCGTTTACCAGGCTATAGGTAAATAATGTGTTACCTGCATCAGTATCTGTGGCGCTGAAATCTCCGATTACAGTGAGAAGATCAACATTTTCGTTAATACTGTTATTGCTAAGGGTTAGACTTGTTGGGGGTTCGTTAAGATCATTGACGTTAAGAGTTAATTGTTTTTCATAACTTAACCCCCCTTGGTCTGTGGTTTTGACAAGGATGCTGTAACTATTCTTAGTTTCAAAATCGGGGGAAGCATTAATTTTCAGTTGATTACTACTAATAGTAAAGACATTATTATCCGTGTCTCCTGCACCACTGATCAGAGTATAGGTGAAGGTATTACCCGCATCAACATCCGTCGTGCTGAAGTTTCCAATTACAGTCAGAGGGGCGACATTTTCGTTAATATTGATATTACTAAGGGTTAGATTTGTTGGGGTTTCGTTAACATTGGCAACTTGTATATTCAGTGTAGAGACAGTTAAACCCCTCAGAGTAGTCGTTGCAGGTTCGCCAAAATTATCGTAGGCTGTAATCTGAACCTCATAAATATTATCTTGATTACTATCAATGGGATTTTCAAAATCAGGAATACTATTAAACGTGAGTTGACCCGTTGTGGGATCAAGAGTAAATAAAGATTGATCCACTCCCCCTGTAATAGCAAAGGTTACAGTATCTTGTGGATTAGGGTCAGAAACTGTGAGAATAATATTATTACTATTTTCTAGAAAAGCCCCTGGGGTGGGAATCAGGGGTGCATTATTTACATAATCATCGGTAAAAGCCAAGCCCGATAGATTAGGAATCAGGACAAAATCTGAAGCGGTAACATCTGCTTTGGCTAAAAAATGAAGAGTAGCAAAGGGTTCTAGTTTATCAACACCTATTGCTTGACCTAAATCAAATGCAGGTAAAGCCCCCGCTTCTAAATCGCTAATCTGCCCAAGAGTGTTATCTAAAGTACCACCAAAAACGGCGGGAAAGTTTGCAGTAAGAACTGTATCAGGGTTAAAAGGATCATCCAAAGATTGTAGAATACTTGGATTCCATTGTATGGAAGACGAAAAACCAATTAATCCGACTGCATCACTACGGAAGTCACCAACTAAAATTTGTGCATAAAAACTGTTTCCAGCCATAACGCTATCAACAGCACCGCCGATAACACTGTCATTATCGGCAAATAGTTGGACTTTAATACTGAATGCCATAATATTTTCCTGGACTTGTCTAAATGAATTCTGACAATAACTCTACACAACGGTGTCTTGACAGTTAAGGGAACACCAAAAAATAAATTACCCAATTTTGTGGGATGGGCATGGGCATCCTGCCCGTCCTTGATGGTTAGCGGGCTTTTCGTCCCGCACCACAAGAAATTTTTGAGTATTTTTTTAATTGGAAGTCCCTAAATAGACACTGAGAACTTAAACCGACAATTTCAGTCTAATGTCAGCAGTTAAGGCATTTGCATCAAGGGTATTAATCAACCCATCACCATTGATATCAGCAGTGCCATCAAAAATTCCCCTATTAAAGTTCGTTCTTGCTTGGTTCAGTGAACCTAAATCACCGGTATTAACTTTGCCATCATAGTTGATGTCTGAGTTAAAGGTGGATTTACCGGACAAGGCGACCTCGTACTGAGACCAATTAGGAATGTTGGTAAACAATACCAGACCATTAGCAACATTAAAGTTTTCCTTAGCTGCTAAAGGATCATAGGTCAAGTTAACCCGTTGACTAGAACCCGGATTCACCAACAACTCTTTATCCCCTGACAAATCCAGATTCACAGTCACCCCGCTGACATTAATCTGAATATCCGAAACTACCAGAACACCTGACCCCGTATTAGTGATATCAAAGTATTTGGTGGTATCAGCATAATTGGGGCGGACATAATCGCTGTCTTGGTAGCCCTTACGGAACTGGGATAGTTCTGTTGTGAATTTGATACTAGAATCATTGGTATTGCCTGAATTATCAGTAATAGCCAAAGCTGGAATCACAATATCAGCTTCCTTGTAAATACCAGTGCCGTCAGGGTAAGCCCCAAAGAGACTATCATAGCTATTCCCTTCTGCTGTGTAAGCATGACCGTATTCTGAGCCTAAACCAGAGCCGCCGCCATAGCTATAGAGATTGGTTGTCTCACCGTAGAGAGTGTCAGCATCGGTGTAGCTGGTGACATAAACGCGGTTGTTATAGAAACTATCCGTTGTTCCAGCGCTCACTGAGTCAATGGTATAGTAGCCAGTATTTCCTGTCTCATTGGCATAACCACCCAATACTTGACCTGCTGTATAGGTTCCTGCTGCTGCGTAGCCGTAACCACTATAACTATCGCCATTACCGTAGGTGTAGGTGTAGTTGAATAGTTGGTTCTGGATGTCAGCTTCGTAGTATTGGCTAAAGTAGGGGTCGGAACTATTGCCACTTGCGTCATAGGCATAGCCATATTCAGAGCCTAAACCAGAGTAACCCGTTCTCCAGATATTAGTTGTTATTCCGTAACCCGTATCGCCATCGGTGTAGCTGGTGACGTAGACGTAGCCGTTATAGCCTGCGTTGGTATTGCCTAACTCAACCGAGTCAATGGTATAGTAGCCAGTATTTCCTGTCTGGTTGGCATAACCACCCAATACTTGACCTGCTGTATAGGTTCCTACTGCTGCGTAGCCATAACCACTGTAACTATCGCCATTACCATAGCTATAGGTGAAGTTATATTTCTGATTACCCAGAATATCGGCTTCGCTGTATTGGCTAAAGTAGGAGTCGGCACTATTGCCGGTTGCGTCATAGGCATAACCATATTCATAGCCTAAACCATTGTAGCCCCCCCACGAGCTAATGTTATTTGTTGTTCCATAACCAGTATCACCATCGGTGTAGCTGGTGACATAGACACGATTGTTGTAGGAACTATCTAAAGTAGTGGAGGCAATGGAGTCAATGGTGTAATAGCCATAATTCCCCGTTTCGTTATAAATGTTGCCAATGGTTTGACCTGCTGTATAAGTACCCTCCACAGCATAAACATAACCCGTATAACTATCCCCATTACCGTAGTTATAGGTAAAGTTATATTGGCTGTAAACCGAACCTATGAGAATTGGTTGGGATGTTTCCACATCTAGAGAGTAAGAGGGGTAGTTGGGGTAGTACGGGTCAAATAAAGCTAGATCATCCGCTAAAGCAGCACTATCTACTGTGGTTGTGAAATAGTAAGTCCCGGTGGAATTTTCTGTTTGGAAGCGCAGAAGAGCAAAGCGTTCTAACTGATTCACTCCTATAGCTCGACCCAATTCAAAAGCGGGGAGAGAACCGCCACTGAGGTTGTTAATCAAACCACTGCTATTGTCTACAGTTCCATCCTGTAACAGTGGGAAATTGGCGGTGATAATGTTGGCGGGGTCAAAGGGCGTATCAATAGATTCCAGAATCAGCCCATCCCAAGCTAAATTAAGTCCTAAACCGTTAACCCCAGCCGCATTTATACGCAGGTCTGCTACCTGTATTTCTACAAAGAAGGAACGATTTAGTCCTACTTGGTTATTGCTGATTATTTCACCAGGTGTTCCATCGTTATCTGCCAGCAGATTCAGTCGCACTTGCAGGATAGCAACTATGTCATCATTTACGTTAGTGATTGCCACATTTCCAGCATTACGTCCGCTATAATTGGGATCTTCGCTGATTGTCTCACCTGTCAAAATCAAGTAGCTCACATCGCCATCATTTAAATCGTCATTAACACCGGTTACAGTGATGGTCTGGGGAACATTAAAATTAGTTGGAGTAAATACCAGCGAAGTAACAGAAACTTCCCCTTCTGTTGGATCAGAACTGCTGATAGGAATAATGACATCGGCAGTTGGCTGACTGGTTAGCGATACCGTAAAAGTAGCCGTTCCCCCTGCTTCTGTCGTAAACAAACCTGGGGCAGCATTCACACTAATGTTCACCACACTACCTAATGCACTTTGTACCGCACTGACAATATTTGAACTATTATTTTCCAAAGCCACAACAGAACCATTACCCCCCAATTGAGAAATTAAGGATTCATAAGCACTGATATTTTCAGGAGTGACCGCAAAAACCGGAACAATCCTTACGCCTGCGGCACTCAGAATACTGGCAACTTGAGCGATACCAGGGTAATCCTCACCTGTTCCTGCCGGCGTACCATCTAAAATGGCATCTCCGTTGTTGGGTGTGTAAATCCCGGCAAGCGCACCATCCCCTTGAAAATGATAGGGAGCATCTGTGAAAATAATAGCGAGTCTCTGGGAGTCCGGTCGAAAACCAAGCTCACCTGTACGTAACCCAGTCTGCATTAGAGCTTCCAGTTGAGACTCAGGCCAATCACCCCCGTTTAATATCACCAGATTATCATAGGTGGACTGTACATCTGTGAGATTTGCAGTGAGGGGAAGATCTGTCCGGTAAACATAGTCCGACCCAGCGCTTCCAAAGGGAGAAATTGGTTTGTCAACAAAGGAGGCTACCGCAAATTGAGCATTAGGTTCAAAGCTCAGAATATTAGCAATTAAGCCAGGAATAAGCCCCCTAACCGTTGCAATATCGTCTCCAAATGACCCCGAAAGGTCTTGAACAAAGACAATATCGAGAAGTCCACGACTGTCGTCATTCTGGATGGTCAAAGTCGCCGTTGATACCCCCAGACTCACACCCTCTGAAGGATTAATAAGTTCCAAGCCAATAGTGTCGCTGGCTTCTACAGTGGTGTCTCCATAAATAGGAATTTCGACAGTTTGAGTTTCTTCACCAGGATTAAACGTTACTGTGATCGGGAAATTGGTATTGTTATAGTCTGTTAATTCGCTGATGCTGTCTCCCCCAGCGGCTGATCCTGGAGAGGCACTGTTGACAACTACTTGGACTGTTTGAGTTTGACTCAGGTCACCAGTTCTGGTTAAAGTTACGGCATTGTTATTGACAAAGCTTCCACTATTGCCTTCGGGAGAGATAAAAGCAGTAGTGCTAAAACTAATATATGCGATGGATTCCGTCATAAATATCACCCTGTATATTGTATATGTTCGCTTTTTTTAGTATACACTATAGATGACTAAGTTCCGTACTGACTATTACTGACTTTGTACTGACTTCGATCGCATATATATTAAGTTTTTTTAAAAGTATACATGAATTGTTCCTACAATTTTTTTCACCGGATGTCTACTATACCTTTGCTATTTTCTCGTAAGTTGGGTTTCGGACTTTAACCCAACAGACGAATCAAGGCTTTTTTCAATTGAGCGCAGGTATTAATGTGTGATATATCTATCTTTGGATGGATGACAGATAAGCCTCAAGGCATAAGCTTGACAGTTGCTTAATTGGTGCGTTAAGATGCCAAAGAGAAATTAAAAATTAAAGTCATAAATTACCTAAAATAGGCGAATTTAAGCGTAAAAATGAACCATCGTCTGTAAGCTTTCATCATGGGAATAACCACTTAACAAAAATCAATGCCAAGATCACTATGCCTTCGTTATGACTGTATTGACAAGGTTAGGGTGGCTGTTACACGCAGTGGATATGCTAACCAAAGAGCCTTAGCTGATGATACCGGATTATCCTTAGCTACAGTTAGTAATTTCTTAACTGGTAAACCTGTTAACTATAGAACCGTTGAAGAACTATGTCGCAAATTAAATCTAGATTGGCAAGAAATTACCACTAGCAGCGATGAAGTAATATCTACCCCCCCCCGCAATCCGGACAAATACGCAAAAAAAAAACAATTTCAATAAATTCCAAGATTGGGGAACAGCAATTGATATTTCACCATTTTACGGACGCAGGGAAGAACTCATACAGCTAGAATCATGGATTATCCAAGATAGCTGTCGGTTGGTAGGATTGTTCGGTATCAGTGGAGTTGGTAAAACAGCTTTAGCTACTCAACTAGCAAAACAGATTGGGGGTGAGTTTGATTGCGTTTTTTGGCGTTCAGTGCCTACTGTTCCATCTTTTGAGAGTATGATCACTGACTTGCTATCTTTTGTCTCTAATCACAAAGAAAGCAAATCCGACATTAATCGAGTTATCCATTATTTGCGTACTCGTCGTTGTCTGATTATCTTGGATAATCTTGACCCGGCTTCAGATATTAATTATATAAAATATACTCAACTCACCCAAATAATTGCGGAAACACACCATCAAAGCTGTCTGATTTTCACCAGTCAATCCAAACCTGCTGAAGTTGGTTTTATGGAGAGGTGGACATTATCAGTACGTTCTTTGGGATTATTGGGTTCATCAGAAATAGCTTTTTCCCTAATCCAATCAAAACAATTATTGGGAACTGATGAACAAAAATATGAACTATGCTATCTCTATGGAAATAATCCCCTCAAAATTAAAGTGGTTGTTAGTACCATCATTGACTTATTTGATGGTGACATTGGTAAGTTTCTAGAAGAAAAAAGTACCCGTTAGACTCTCAAATAAGATATTCTGTCTATGCGTCTGAGTTCACTTGATGTATTTCGTGGTATTACCATCGCTGCCATGATTCTTGCTAATATGGCCGGGGTTGCAGATGATGTTTATCGTTCCCTCAGTCATGCTGAATGGCACGGGTGTACACCTACTGATTTAATATTTCCCTTCTTTCTATTCATTGTTGGTGTGGCAATGACGTTTTCTTTAGCAAAATATACCGCCCAGAACAAACCCACCAAAGCAGTTTATTTACGCATCCTGCGCCGGACTGCGATTCTATTTATATTGGGTTTAGTATTAAATGGTTTTTGGAATAAGGGTGTTGGAACTTTTGATTTAAGTAGTATCCGCTTGATGGGGGTATTACAACGGATTGCGTTAACTTATCTTTTTGCATCTTTAATAGTTTTAAAATTACCTCGCAAAAGTCAATGGTTAGTAGCAGGAGGATTACTCATTGCTTATTGGTTGACAATGATGTATGTTCCTGTTCCTGATTATGGTGCAGGAGTGCTAACAAGAGAAGGTAATTTTGGTGCATTTATTGACAGATTAATTATTCCCAAGGCACATTTGTATAAAGGTGATGGGTTTAATTTTCTGGGAGATCCTGAAGGACTTTTTAGCACTATTCCAGCGATAGTTAGCGTTTTGATTGGTTATTTTACTGGGGAATGGATTAAAGATAAAAAACAGGCTACTTCACAAACTAGCATGGATTTAGTATTGTTTGGTTTGTGTTGTTTGGTAATTGCAATTATTTGGGATGTGTCGTTCCCAATTAATAAGAAAATTTGGACAAGTTCCTATGTTTTATTTACCTCTGGTTGGGCGTTAATGTTATTAGCAGCTTGTTATGAGTTGATAGAGGTGAGGCTAATTAAACGCTGGAGTAAGCCTTTTGAGATCATGGGATTAAATGCGATCGCTCTTTTTGTAGCTTCTGTATTTCTAATTAAAATCATAGCCAAAATCCAACTGGGTACAGGTGAAACTGCTGTTAGTATCTATAATTGGATTTACAAAAATATCTTTGTATCTTGGGCAGGAAATTTCAATGGCTCATTTTTGTTTGCATTTATTACCTTGTTATTTTGGTATGGTGTGGCTGTGTTAATGTATCAGAAACGCTGGTTTATCAAAGTGTAAATAAAGTTCTGTTGGGACAGGCATATTGACCGGAGATCAGATCCCCGACTTCTTTAAGAAGTCGGGGATCTGATTTCAAATTAAGCTAAATTAGATTAACAAAATGACCATCAAGGAGAAATAAACTATGTCAGCGAGAAAACCTAGCATTTTGGTGACGGGAGGAGCAGGATATATTGGTTCTCATACAGTGTTAGCACTCAAGCAAGCTGGTTATGAGGTAGTCATCCTGGATAACTTGGTGTATGGACATCGGGATTTGGTAGAAGAGGTTTTAGAGGTAGAATTGATTGAAGGGGATACGAGCGATCGCACTTTATTAGATAATCTTTTTCAGAGTCGCCATTTTGCCGCAGTTATGCACTTTTCCGCCTATGCTTATGTAGGTGAATCTGTCACTGACCCAGCTAAATACTACCGGAATAATGTTTTAGGAACGTTGACATTATTAGAGTCAATGTTAGCAGCTTCTATTCATAAATTCGTCTTTTCTTCCACCTGTGCCACCTATGGTGTACCGAATTTTATTCCGATTACGGAAGATCATCCCCAAAATCCCATTAATCCCTATGGTGCAACTAAATTAATGGTAGAAAGGATATTAACTGATTTTGATGTGGCATACAATTTTAAATCAGTACGTTTCCGCTATTTTAATGCTGCTGGTGCTAACCCTGAAGGATTATTAGGAGAAGATCATCATCCCGAAACCCATTTAATCCCTTTAGTGTTACAAACAGCATTAGGTAAACGGGAATATATTAGCATTTTTGGGACTGATTATCCTACTCCTGATGGTACTTGTATTCGGGATTATATTCATGTCAATGATTTAGCCAATGCTCATATTTTGGGACTAGAATATTTATTAAATGGTGGTGAAAGCGAAGTTTTTAACTTAGGTAATGGTAACGGTTTTTCAGTTAGGGAAGTGATTGCTGCGGCAGAAGATGTCACAGGTATGGTAATATCAGTCAAAGAATGCGATCGCCGTCCCGGAGATCCTCCAGCCTTAATTGGTACAAGCGAAAAAGCTCAGAAAATCTTGAATTGGCAACCCCAATATCCAGGTATTAAAGATATCGTCTCTCACGCTTGGCAATGGCATCAACAAAGGCATAAATAAAAGCCTTAGAGGGTGTTTTAAAAGTTTATGGCGATGAGAAACCGCTACCACACAAACAAAGTCCACGCTTTTGAACCCACGAAGGTGGGTTTCGTCTGTGTAGCCGCGACTTCTAGTCGCCAGGTGGATAACAAATTAGACTCCACCCATACAAGACTTCCCCTTGGGGGGTTATTGTTTTTGAATTGCTTTTTGAACTCTCTCAACTTGTAGAGGAACTTCCGCCTCCGTCAATAATATTGTCCCCAAAATAACTATCACGAAAATATATGACAACCAACCCACCAATTCTCACTTATACTCTGGAAGAAATATTATCTCGTTTGGATCAAAAGATAGAGAAGCAATTTACAGAAGTTAACCAAAAAATGGATCGGCAATTTGCTGAAGTCAATCAAAAGTTTACTGAAGTCAACCAAAAACTAGAAACTATTGATGGTAGACTAAATAAACTGGAAATTGGACAAGCAGAACTATCAGGGGAAATTAAAACCTTAGATAAAAAACTATCAGGGGAAATTAAAACCCTAGACGAAAAACTATCAGGG
>NZ_JAQMSE010000068.1:0-33334 GCF_028330045.1 Aphanizomenon sp. CS-733/32 | reverse complement strand
GCCCCCTACCTCCCCTGCCTCCGTGACAACCCGACGGTATAAGAAAAATATGGAACAAGGTTACTCAGACAAAGCATACCGTTGGAATCGGGAAGAATACTCTAGCAAACGCCGCTTTGTGGATATTTGGTCTTTTGTCTTGACCTTGATGTTCAAAATTTGGCGCTATAACAAGGCTTGGAGTTACCCCGGTGGTGTAACAGAAGCCAAGCAAGCAGCTAGACGCAAAGCCCAAGCAATCTGGATTAAAACGACGTTTTTAGATTTGGGTCCGACTTTTATTAAGATTGGACAATTGTTTTCAACTCGTGCGGATATTTTCTCTGCGGAATATGTGGAGGAGTTATCTAAGTTACAAGATAGAGTCCCGGCATTTAGTTATGAACAGGTAGAAGGAATTATTGAGCAGGAATTAGGGAAAAAGATTTCCGTGCTGTTCCAAGATTTTGACCCTGTTCCCCTGGCTGCTGCTAGTTTGGGTCAAGTCCATAAGGCTGTTTTGTATACTGGTGAGTCCGTAGTAGTCAAGGTGCAACGCCCAGGACTGAAAAAACTGTTTGAAATTGATTTAGGCATTCTTAAAGGTATCGCTCGCTATTTTCAAAACCATCCCAAATGGGGACGGGGTAGAGATTGGATGGGTATATATGAGGAATGTTGTCGCATTCTTTGGGAAGAAATTGATTATCTGAATGAAGGACGCAACGCCGATACTTTTCGCCGGAATTTCCGCATTTATGATTGGGTAAAAATACCGAGGGTTTATTGGCGTTATGCTACTTCTAGAGTGATTACTTTAGAGTATGTGCCGGGGATTAAAGTTAGTCAATATGATGCTTTAGATGCAGCGGGTGTGGATAGAAAAGCGATCGCTCGCTATGGCGCACAAGCCTATCTCCATCAACTACTAAACAATGGCTTCTTCCACGCTGACCCCCACCCTGGTAATCTCGCAGTTAGTCCCGACGGCGCTTTGATTTTCTACGACTTCGGGATGATGGGAACAATTAAATCCAATGTCCGCGAAGGATTAATGGAAACCTTATTTGGCATCGCTCAAAAAGATGGAGACCGTGTGGTAAAATCTTTAGTTGATTTAGGAGCGATCGCCCCAGTTGAGGATATGGGACCCGTCCGTCGTTCAGTCCAGTTTATGCTGGATAACTTCATGGATAAGCCCTTTGAAAATCAATCTGTAGCAGCCATCAGTGAAGACCTGTATGAACTCGCTTACGATCAACCATTTCGGTTTCCAGCCACTTTTACCTTCGTCATGCGTGCCTTTTCCACCCTCGAAGGAGTCGGTAAAGGTCTAGATCCAGAATTTAATTTTATGGAAGTTGCCCAGCCTTACGCCATGCAGCTTATGACAGATAACAGTAGTTCTGAGGGGAATAGCTTCTTGAATGAATTAAGCCGTCAAGCAGTCCAAGTCAGTAGCACTGCTTTAGGATTGCCACGAAGATTAGAAGATACCCTAGATAAAATAGAACGTGGGGATATTCGACTAAGAGTTCGCTCCGTAGAAACTGAACGCCTGATCCGGCGACAGGGTAATATTCAACTGGGAATAAGTTATGCTCTTATTATCAGTGGTTTTACAATTGCCGCCACAATTCTCCTAGTTAGCCATTATATATGGTTAGCAAGTCTGATTGGTTTAATTGCCGCATCAGTTTCATTCCTGCTGATTCGTTTGCTTTTACGCCTCGACCGTTATGATCGGATGTATTAATTAATTGTTCACGAAAAATCTATGAAACTTGAATCTACCGGTTGTACAGATCCGGGGCTTATTCGTGCTTATAATCAAGATTCCTACTATATTGATCCCGCAGGGCGATTCTTTATAGTCGCCGACGGGATGGGTGGTCATGCAGGAGGAGAAGAAGCCAGTCGCATCGCTACCGAAGAAATTCGTTCATATCTAGACAAAAATTGGCAATCCCCGGAATCTTCCTTAGAAATTTTAGAACAAGCTTTATCTACCGCCAATCAAGCCATAGTTAGAGACCAGCAAAATCATCCCGAACGCGCTGACATGGGAACAACAGCCGTAGTCATCATGATTGGTCCAGATGAATTACCTGTATGTGGTCATGTTGGCGATTCCCGTCTTTACCGTCTACGAGGATCACAATTAGAACAAATTACAGAAGATCATACCTGGATTGCTAGAGCCATAAAAATTGGCGATATTACTGCTGAGGAAGCCAGAGTGCATCCCTTTCGCCACGTTTTATCTAGTTGTTTAGGTAGAGAAGACCTCCACCAGACTGATATTCAACCAGTAGATCTACGAACGGGCGATCGCCTACTCCTCTGTAGTGATGGACTTACAGAAGAACTTATAGATGAGAAAATTCTTGAATATATCAACAACGCACCTAATTTAGAACAAGCTGCTCACACCTTAATTGAAGCCGCTAAAGAAGAAGGTGGACACGATAACATTACCGTCGTCCTCGTGTCTGTAGAAGCCTAATAAGGGGTAGGGGTTCGGAGTTCAGGAGTCAGGAGTTCAGGAGAAAGAAAGAAGAAAATTCTTTCCCCATTCCCCATTCCCCATTCCCCATTCCCTATTCCCTAAAAAAAGTAAATATACTGAACAATTTGTTCAAATTGAGCATTTTTTATATTAGCAATTTGATAAAAATATTTTTAATCTCCAAAAATTACCACAGGAGCTTAAACTTCTATAATTTCCACAATTGACATATTGCACCTTGTAGTCTGTCTTAAATAAACAGCAAATAGGCGGTTAATAAATCAGATAATCCAGATCAGTGCCAAACATCAAACTTGCCTGTCTCTCGATTTCTCCCCTATAACCCCTAAATATCAACCAACCCATAACTACTGTAACTTAAAGAATCTTCACCAAAATCAAACCATCCAACTTGCACGAATCCGCTCTCTGCGGACATAATTTTTGTATCAAAAAAACATGATAATACACACCTCAAAAAATAAATTCAAAAAGATGGGCAAATTGTCAAATACTTGTTATCTTTCTTAATATAGACAAACAAATGTCAGGCAAAATCTAGCCCAGAGATGACTTCTTAGGACTTTTATCTAATTCAACAGATTGCAAATCAAGGAACGAAGGAATTTCAATCACAAGCGACAGCCTCTTGTACCTTGAAATTCCCAACTTCCAACTTTTCAATTCTGTGATCAATTCCGATTTTACACCTTGTTTGTTTTGGAGTTCATTATGAATCAACGAACTGAACTATCTTTGGAACAGCAATTTAGCATTCGCTCCTTTGCCACACAAGTCCAACACATGAGCCACGAACAAGCTCAAGATTTTTTGGTCAAACTGTATGAGCAAATGGTCGTTCGGGAAGCAACTTATCAAGAAATGCTCAAACACCAATGGGGTCTAGAATCAGATCCTAATATGGCATAGAGTTACTAATGAGCAACGTCTCCTGTATCGCAGTGGGCGACCTCCTTCTCTTGCTCGTTTCCAGACAGGAAAAAAGCTGGGGATGTTGGGGCGTTAACTTCGATTACTACTACAGTATTGTGATTTATCCTCCAATTAATTCTTTATTTTTTAATTCTTCATTTTCTAATTCTTCATCCTGACTCCTGACTCCTGACTCCTGACTCCTGACCTGAAAAGATCAACCAGAAATATCGAATGAAGAATCAGTATCAATTGTTTCTAACTTAGCTAATATTTTAGGTTTAATTTTTTCATATTCCTTTTTCAATAGATTTTTACTAATCTGACCATCTGTTGATGAGGTTAAACCTTGACTAGAAACAAGCCACTCTTGCAATCTTTCTCTTTGAGCCGCAGCAATGTTTGATTGTAATATATGTGTGCAAGGATGAGGAGTTTCTTTAGCGAAGAATAATAAACGATATTGTCCAGTATTGTACAGTAATTGAGTGATTTCTTGTCCAGAACTAGTTTTGAGATCCAAATAATAAGGCAACCATTTAGCCCCATGTTGACGACTATAAATAACTGTAATCCATAACATGACAGGATGGGGAGAAGAAATAAAGAGAAATTGATTGTAGCGAGTACAAACTAAGCGTTTTTGAATTTCTTCTTGGGGTAGCATCACCCATAAAGCTGGTAACAACGTTTTATCGTGGTAAATGGGTTGAATAAACACGATATTGGCAATGGGTTTATTGTGTGGCCAAGTAACTAACTGTGTTATGTCATGATGAACTGAATATCTCCGTAGTTCGACTTGTGTGTTGTGATTGTTAATGGGAATTGTCAGTGGATTGGTTTTTATTTTCTCTGCTGGTTCTGTAACTACAGGAGAGATGGGTTTAATAATGTCTTGAGTATCTTGATATATAAAAGCATTCTCAGTGGTATTATGCGTTTCCTTTTGCTGTTCTAGAGTAGTCAGAATATTAATAATTTCATTGATACTTTGGGGACGTTCGCTGGGTTTTTTGCATAAACAATTCATAATGACATCTTCTAATTGCTGGGGTAGGTGCAAATTAGGAGAAATTTCCGCAAAAGAACAGGGTTTTTCAAAAGTATGGGCTTTATACCATGCTCCAAAGGTGTTGGTTGAGGCCACCACAGGAATTTTACCAGTCAGCATTTCAAACATCATGATCCCAAAACTGTAGATATCAGAACGACTATCTAGTTCTTTACCTTCAATTTGTTCAGGAGAAGAATAAGCCAAAGTTCCTAAATAAAACTTGGTATGATCACTATTAGACATTAGTAATTTAGCAATACCAAAGTCTAAAACTTTGACTAATTCTCCAAAACTGGGGTCTTGAATCACCATGATATTACCCGGTTTAATATCACGATGGATGATTGGACAAATTTTTCCATCTACAGGAATACCATTATGAGCGCACTGTAGTCCTAAACCAATTTGCTTGGACATACTGAGAAATCTTGCTAAACTTAGATGTTTTTGGCGAATGATCTGACCTAATGTTTGTCCCTGTAGATATTCCATGACGTAGTATGTTTGATCTACCCCATAGTCCATGACTCGGACGATATGGATACTTTTTTGACCAAGTAAGGCGCAGGTTTTAGCTTCTCGCTCAAATCGTTCTTGGCAACGCATCCTTTCGTTTTGGATGGATAAAGTTAGAAACTTGACTGCAACAGGGACACCTCCCAGCAACGTATCCTTAGCACGATAAACTCGTCCCATCGCACCAGAGCCAATTAGCTCTTGTAGTTGGTAACGGTTGCCGAGTAAGCGACCAATGTTGGGGTCTGACATAGAAAATTCGACTCCAATGTTTAACAGTTCGGGGGGTAGTTTTGTAGGTTTCGGTGATTAGAAAGTAGGTGAAAAACCTGAGAATTAAAACCGAAAATTCATCAATTCTAAATTAGACATAATTGATTAATTTGAACTCAAAAATAAAAACAAACAGCCTCCTATTGTAGCATAAAAAACTTTTGCAGGAGGCCTAGTACCGCAGGGCGGAAGTCGAAAGTCACAACGAAGACAGTATAGGCTTTTTAATGATTGAGAACGGTTAGTTTATTTATGCCGTGTTGTACTAGTGTAATTGGCGTTCTAGACTAGCTTCCATTGTACTATCTAAAAAATGACCAACAAGAATGCCACTAGTTAGATAATACTGGTTGTCATCAATTTGATGTAGGGTTTCAAAACCACTGCGTCTTTGACGATGGCGAAGGTCAGTGGAGCTATCTCCGAGTACCCAATAACGCTGAACAATTGTATCTGGACAAATCCAGCCTTCACCTTCTACTTGTCCGAAATAATTATGTTGAAGCAGAAAAGTATACTGACGCTCTCCTTTATGAAGTCGTCCTTTATACTGAAAAGAAATTTCTGGGCGATCGCTGTTAGGAAAGATTAATTTTGTAGCCATAGAGAACCAATTATCTCGATGCCAAACCACTAATGTTAAACCCTTCAAGGGAATTGGTTGACTATTGCGCTCCAACCAACTACCTTGGATCACCCACCTTCCTGGTTCTAATAAAAAAGTATGTCCCACAGGCTAAATCCCTTGTTTTAAGCTGTTACGCAGCTAAATTTGATAACCATAATTTACTTGAACTTTGTGGTGCGGGCATCTTGCCCGCTAGAATTTACAAACTAAATGCACAACAGCTTAATCCAGCACAGTTGAAGCTTAGAAATACTTGCTAACATAGTATTTCCAGAGAAAAGAGGAGAATATAGACTAAATTAGCGATAATTATCGTGAATTTCTCCTAAAAGCAT
The DNA here is from genome assembly GCF_028330045.1 of Aphanizomenon sp. CS-733/32. Lineage (NCBI taxonomy): Bacteria > Bacillati > Cyanobacteriota > Cyanophyceae > Nostocales > Aphanizomenonaceae > Aphanizomenon > Aphanizomenon sp. CS-733/32. The sequence goes on along the minus strand of NZ_JAQMSE010000068.1, from coordinate 27,104 downwards.
CTCTTGATATGCTCCTGTGACTGCGGGTAAGTTACCAGGAATATTGATGTTTCGCCAGTATGCTAAAACCGCAAAAGCGATCGCCTCTTTAAATGCAGCACTTAAGCCAAACTCATCTGTAGTTGACACTGGAACATTCCCCAATAACAACTGTAAGCGATTTTTTAAGTAACTATTACGACTGCCACCACCACATAATATTACCTTATGTGGTCTTCTAGGCAGAAAATTATCATAACTATGGACAATAGAAACTGCCGTTAATTCTGTGATAGTTGCTAAAAAATCTGCGGCATTAAGTTGGTAAGTTTGGGCATCCTCTAAACAATCATGCAAGTAGGTAAGACCAAATAACTCCCGTCCAGTAGATTTGGGTGGTGGTAAATGGAAATATTCGTGACTTACCCATTGTTCCACCAAGGGGTAACAGGGTGTACCACTGGCTGCCCAATCACCATTATTATCATAGCTTTTAGTGCCACTTGTAAAATGCTGGACGGCTAGATCCAATAAACTATTACCTGGACCTGTATCCCAGCCGCGAATTTGCGACAACCAATCATCACTACGGGCGGGAAGATACGTAACATTACCAATACCCCCAATATTTTGAATACAACGTCCTTCCTGGAGATGACTAAGTAAATAGGCATCTACTTTAGGAACAAGGGGCGCACCGTGACCATAAGCAGCTATATCTGCTATTCGGAAATTACTGACAGTAGTAATACCTGTTAAATGGGCAATCATCGCGCCCCGTCCCAGTTGGCAGCTATAACCCAGTTCTTCTAGTCCTTGGGGTGGACGATGGTAAACAGTTTGACCATGAGAACCGATGAGAGTGGCTCTGGGATGACCAGATTGAATATGTTGAGCAGCTTGGGCAAAATTATGAGCGATCGCATCATCTATTGCGGCTAAATCTGCCATTGATATCGCCGTACCAGCCCCCAGCCCAAGAATGTGTTCTCTGAGTTGAGGGGAGTAGGGATAGGTTTCCCCTGCGAGTAATTTCACCTTCAAATCCAAATCTGTACCAGAAATTTCTACTAAAGCTGTATCTATCCCATCTACGGACGTACCACTCATTAAACCAATTACGCGAGTCGGTTGCATTGACTCAAATACTTTCATGAATTTGCGATCGTAGTGTAATTGATCCTATTACCCATGTCAAAACAATACTCTTGCAGGAATATCTGGTTACGTGCTGTACTAGGATGATTGTTCCTTCCTTTCACCCTTTGAATCGGCGCAAGCCCTGCGCCCGACATTTTATACCACACTTCACTATCAGCAACCCCTAACTAATTTTGCTAACGATTAATATCTTGTAAATCCAAAGCATAATTTAAACGTAATAGATTTACCCCTGGTTCACCAAAAATTCCTAAAAACCTGCCATCAAGATACTTATTAATCAACGGAATAATATCATCTTCCTTAATACCCCGTGCCTGTGCCACTCTCTCTATTTGTTGTCGTGCTCCCTTTAAAGAAATGTGGGGATCTAAACCAGATCCTGACGTATAAATCAAATCAGCCACAGGTTGTTTATCCTGATTCTGCAATTCTTCCACCTGCTTGAGAATACGTTCCTTCAGTTCTGGATTCGTAGGAGCAAGATTACTACCTCCAGAAATACCAGTTGGTTGAGCTTTTTTACCTTGACTATATCTAACAGCACTGGGACGACTATGAAAATAACGATCAGATGTAAATCCCTGACCAATTAAAGTCGAACCAATAGGTTGATCATTGATATTTAAAATCACACTACCATTAGCGGAAATCGGGAAAAAAGACTGACCGACTAGCAATATGAAAAGAGGATAGACAATTGCTGTTAATAACCAAATTACCAAAGTAATTCTAATTGCTTTGACAGCTTCTCTAAAAATAGACATAATTTAATCTTGATTTAAGTAGGTTGGCGTTGAAAATTGTCGTTATGGCAAGGCAAAAGGCAAGAGTGAAGAGGGTTTAGACGATTTTACGTTTCTTTACACAGTTTGGTTTTATTGTGTTCACCTACTTAACCTTGAATTTAATCAGAGGATTTACCGAAGTAGGGGCGCAGGGCAGGGCCTGCGCCCAGTCAGGATATAGGAGTAAAAGTGCTGTAAGTAGGTGAACAGAAAAATTTAAATACATATCGCTACGATTTGCCAATTATTAAAATCGTTCTGGCTGAAAAATAACTATTAACAAATAAACCACCAACATCATAGTAGTAAACCCTAAAACCCCCATCGCCCAAGTAGAAACCCTATCTAAACTGAGAGTAGTATTAGCATAAACCACTGGACTCATAAATAAACTGAAACACATCACTATAAAAATAGTGATTGGTAATTGGTGTTTAAACTTGGACAATCGAATCAATGGTATCATTTTCATCAGGAAAAGGGTAATATACAACAAGTAAAAGGCAAGAATTATCAATTACCTATTCACGTAATTACAGCATAATTCACGGAGTCAGGAGTAAAACTGTCTAGCGGTGAATATAGATCCCGTACCTGATTAATCTGCAATCTGCTATATTTACGCTAAACCCACAAATGTAATCATCATATCTATTAATTTAATCGCAATAAATGGAGCAATCACCCCACCTAAGCCATAAATTAAAATATTTCGTTGCAGAAGTTGATTAGCGGTTAAAGGTCGAAACTGAATACCTGTTAATGCCAAAGGAATCAAAGCCGGAATAATTAAAGCATTGTAGATCAAGGCTGAGAGAATAGCCGAATTAACGCTACTCAACTTCATAATATTCAAAGTTCCTAAATTAGCAGCCGTGAAAAGTACGGGAATAATTGCAAAATATTTAGCAATATCATTAGCGATAGAAAATGTCGTCAACGCTCCACGAGTAATTAATAATTGCTTGCCAATACTAACGATATCAATTAATTTGGTGGGATCAGAATCTAAATCCACCATATTAGCCGCTTCCTTAGCTGCTTGCGTTCCCGTATTCATTGCCACACCTACATTAGCTTGTGCCAAAGCGGGAGCATCATTAGTTCCATCCCCTGTCATCGCTACTATTTTACCCTCAGCTTGTTCCCGTTGAATCACACTGATTTTATCTTCTGGCGTAGCTTCAGCAATAAATTCATCTACTCCAGCTTCTTTGGCAATCACAGCAGCAGTAATCCGGTTATCTCCCGTCAGCATGATAGTCCGCACTCCCATGCGTCGGAGTTGGTCAAATCGTTCCCGGATACCCGGTTTCACAATATCTTTGAGATAGATAACACCATAAATTTCGTTATCAAGACAAACAGCTAAAGGTGTACCACCTTGATGAGAAACTTGTTGATAGGCAACATCTAATTCCGGTGTATCTCGTCCGCGACGGGAGAGAACAAAGCCTTTAATCGCTTCTACTGAGCCTTTCCGTACTTCCCTACCCCCAGGTAAATTAGTACCACTCATGCGGGTTTTTGCTGAAAATTCTATCCCCTGTGCTTGTTTGCGGTCTAAATCAAAATTTGCCCCTAACTTTTCTGCCAGTCGGACAATAGATTTCCCCTCTGGAGTATCATCAAAAATACTAGCCGCCAAAGCCACGTTAGCAATTTCCGCCATTGAATGACCATTGATGGGGATAAATTCTTCTGCTAAACGGTTGCCAAGGGTGATTGTTCCAGTTTTATCAAGCACCAGAGTATTAATATCGCCACAGGCTTCTATTGCCCTGCCAGAGGTGGCAATGACGTTAAATTGTGCCACTCTATCCATCCCTGCAATACCGATGGTACTCAGTAAACCGCCAATGGTTGTGGGGATGAGGGCTACCAAAAGAGCAATGAGAATAGGAACACTCACAGGACTATTCACATAGTAGGCAAAGGCGGGCAAAGTGGCTACTACGAATAAAAATACTAAACTCAGAACTGCTAATAATACTGTTAAAGCAATTTCATTAGGGGTTTTAGTCCGTTCTGCTCCTTCGACCAGAGCAATCATCCGGTCAATAAAGCCTTTGCCTGGTTCAGCAGTAACACGAATAATCAGTTCATCAGAAATTATGCGTGTACCACCTGTAACTGAACTGGCAACGTCTGAACCTGATTCTTTGAGAACTGGGGCAGATTCGCCTGTAATTGCTGATTCATCCACAGAGGCGACACCCATGATTACTTCACCATCTGCGGGAATCACATCACCTGAGACTACATATATAGTGTCTCCCTGTTTTAAGCTGTTGGCAGGAACTTCTGTAATTGTGCCGTCAACGGTGATAGTTTTGGCAATGGTGGCTGATTGGGTGGAACGGAGAGTATCGGCTTGGGCTTTACCTCGTCCTTCGGCTACGGCTTCGGCAAAGTTGCTAAATAGAACTGTGAATAATAAAATTCCCGTTAATAGTCCGTTAAACAGATGGGGATTTTTTTGATTTACTGGACCGAATAATTCAGGGTAAATGGTGACAGAGAAGGTGATGATTGTTCCTATCCATACTAGAAACATCACTGGATTTTTGATGGCATATGGGGGATACAGTTTAATAAAGGCATCTCCTATGGCTCGGAAATACAGTCCTTTATGGGATACCCGCGTTTTTCTGTGTTTCTTACGGCGATAACGGGGACGGGGAGCTTTAGAATTAGAGGTAGAGTTCATATATAAGTAATTGGTAAGAGGCAAGATAAATATTAAGTAGGTTGGCGTTGAAAATTGTCGTTATGGCAAGGCAAGAGGCAAGAGGCAAGAGTGAAGAGGGTTTGGGCGATTTTACGTTTCTTTACACAGTTTGGTTTTATTGTGTTCACCTACTTAGACCTATCTTTATATTTCCTCATTACCTCATTTTTTCTAACTACCGGAAGCGAGTTTAAAGCCTTCGGCAATTGGTCCTAAAGCTAGAACAGGGAAGAATGTGAGGATGGCTAAAATTAGGGTGACACCAGCAGTAATTCCCGTAAATAGCAGAGAATCAGTTTTTAAAGTTCCCCGGCTGGCTGGACTGGCTTGTTTTTTAGACATACTATCAGCTAAGAGAAGTAGGGCAATAATGGGTATATAACGTCCTGCGAAAATACTGACAGTTGTACTTAAGTTCCACCATAATGTGCTGTCATTTAATCCTTCTAAACCAGAACCGTTATTGGCTGCGGCTGAGGCGTATTCATAAACTACTTGGGAAATTCCATGAAAACTTGGGTTACTAATTCCTGACAAGGATATAGGATAAGCCATAGCTATGGAACTAGGAATTAAAATCATCATCGGGTGAATTAATAGCACCACACTAGCCAGAACAATTTCCCGTTTTTCGATTTTGCGCCCAAAAATTTCTGGTGTGCGCCCTACCATTAAACCGGTGATAAAAACTGTGAGCATCAGATAAGTAAAGAGATAAGCTGTTCCTATGCCTTGTCCTCCCCAAATTATTTGTAAAAATAGGTTGAATAAGCTGGAAAATGTGCCACTGGGCATGAGGGAATCGTGCATTCCGTTAACAGCACCGCACATGGTGGCTGTGGTTGTAACTGCCCATAGTGCGGTTTGCGCCCAATTAAATCTGACTTCTTTGCCTTCTAAGTTAGGTAATTCTAATCGCAAAGCATTGTTAATGAGGGGATTTCCTTGTAATTCCCCTGTGGCTGTAACGCCAATGAGAACGACAAAGATGATGAACACCATTGAAAATAATAGCCAGGTTTGTTTGAGGTTGTTGGCAAATACTCCGTAGGTGTAAATTAGGGAGGTGGGGATAGCCAGCATGGCGATGATTTCTATTAGGTTAGAAGCGCCATTGGGATTTTCAAAAGGATGAGCAGAATTAGCTGCAAAAAAACCGCCGCCATTTTCTCCTAACATTTTGATCATTTCCCAGGAGGCTACTGGACCTCTGGCTATGTACTGGATTCTGCCTTCTAAGGTTTCTACTAAGATGGTTTGGGCTAGGGTTTGAGGTACTCCGGCGATGATGAGAGCGATCGCCCCCACAATAGATAAAGGTAATAATATTCTAGTGATAGCCTGGGTAAAATCCACATAGAAATTCCCCAGTTTTCTCCCCGTTAACCCCCGAATAAAGGCAATTCCTACAACTAAACCACTAGCCGCTGAGGTAAACATTAAAAAACCTAAAGCTGATGTTTGACTAAAATAACTAAAGGTGTTTTCTGTGGCGTAGTGTTGTTGGTCCGTATTGGTTAGGAAGGAAATTGTAGTATGTAGTAATAAATCCCATCTCATCCGCCCCAGTCCATTGGGATTCCAGGGTAGGAATTTCTGATAATAAAGAAGCGCGTAAACCGCCACACCCATGACTAAGTTACTGCATAGTAAGGCGCGAATATACTGCCAACCCGTCATATCATTTCTTTTGCCCACACCCCCTAAAATATAAATTATTGCCTCTATAGGCTTCATCACAGGATCAAGGATTGTCCTTTCCCCCAAAAAAACACGGGCTACATATTTCCCTAGTATGGGCGTAATAAATACGACAATAACCAGCGTTAAAGCAATTTGTAAAAAACCTTGACTCATGTAGTTTGCACTCTATATTAACTGAATTTCTAAGTAGGTTGGTGTTAAAAATTGTCGTTATTGTAAGGGAATAAGGAGTAGGTGACAGGTGACAGGTGACAGGTGACAGGTGACAGGTGACAGGTGACAGGTGACAGTTAAGAGGGAATAGGGAATAGGGAATAGGAGAGAGGTTTTAGTTATAGTAACGGTCAAGGTGGTTAGGGCATGAATTAATCATGAAACTCCGACCACAACAGGTTTTTACTCCTGAACTCCTGACTCCTGACTCCTGACTCCTGCTATAACACTCAACAATAATGCCTAAATTACTAATATAGCTGTAGCCAGAATGATTAGGACATTATTAATCCTTAAAACCTAGTCATACCAAGGATTTCACTCTTGCCTCTTGCCTATTCCCTCTTGCCTTCTGCTATAAATTGAATTTTTAGTGATTGGATGATTTTTCATACCACCTAAATCAATATAGTAGAGAATTAAATATTAACCCAACGACTTGATAAACTATGGCTGAACTACCAAAAACCTTAGAAGATGCGATCGCTCAATCTTGTGAAGCGGTAAAATCAGCTTTAGCTGATGGTATAACTCGGATTCAAGTTGAGTTATTATTTCCTGAACTCAAATTCATGACGGTTGCAGAACAATTTCTCCCCCAATTTACTGAATACGAATCTCGTCTCAAAGTCTTCTTTGCTGATGCTGGTGCGGCTGCTTTAGCCCGTCGTGATTGGACAGACGCACAATTCCAAATTTCCGATATTGGTACTGGTAGGGCTGCATCCCTAGAAGCAAAAATTCAGCCAGAGGATGAAATTTTCCTATTTATTGCCCCAACTTCCGTAGAAGTCCCACAATTAGAAAAGCTGTGTGAACTGATCGGCGATCGCCCCACAATCATGTTAACACCCCGACTCGAAGATTCCAGTATAGTTGGTATCGGTTACACAGCCAGAGAAACCCGTCGTCGCTTCATTAGTACCATCGAATCTTGTTACTATATCCGTCCCATAGATGATCAATCTGCCCTGTTCCGTTGCTATCCTGGATTATGGGAAGTATGGGTAGAAATACAAGAAGAATATCAAAAAGTTGCCGAACTCCCGAAAAAACCTTCCGGTGACGAATTAGACGGGATTCTTATGGGAGGACAAACGCAAAACACCAACACCAGCGACACCACACCCACCAAAAAACCCAGTGTGTTTAAGAGTTTGCAACGGTTTATCAAGGCTTTAAGCAGTTAAGATAACAACGTGATGGGTAAATCAGTTATTACCAATTACCCATTACCAATTCCCAATTCCCCCATTATTGAATTTAAAGATGAAACTAATCTGTTCTCAAAGTGATCTTAGTAGTAACCTTTCTCTCGTTAGTCGTGCAGTCCCCTCCAGACCAACCCATCCTGTTCTTGCCAATATCTTATTACAAGCAGATGCCAAAACTAATCAAGTTAGTTTAACAGCCTTTGACCTGAGTTTAGGTATCCGTACCAGCTTTAGCGCCGAGGTCTTAGAAGGGGGGACAATTGCTCTCCCTGCCAAACTACTTGTAGATATCACCTCTCGTCTCCCAGAAGGGGAAATCACCCTAGATGATGCCTGCGCCGAGGGAAGCTATCAATCAGGAGATGCAGGTGGGGAAGGTATAATTGTCACTCTCAAACCCAAAAGCGGACGTTATCAAGTCCGAGCAATGGGCGCAGAAGAATTTCCCGAATTACCTATAATCGAAAATGCTGAAGCCATTACTCTCACCACAGCAGCACTAATTGAAGGATTGAAAGGTTCTTTATTTGCTACAAGTTCCGATGAAACCAAGCAAGTTCTCACAGGTGTACATTTAACTCTCAAACAGGACACTTTAGAATTTGCTGCTACCGACGGACACCGGTTAGCAGTTTTGGAAACCACAAATGAGCGTCCTGTAGAAGGAAGCGAACAGGTAGAGGTGACAGTACCAGCAAAAGCATTACGAGAACTACAAAGGATGTTAGGACATAACTCCACATCAGAAGAAACTGTAGCCGTATATCTTGATCAAGGTCAAGTAGTATTTACTTGGCAAAATCAACGCCTCACCAGCCGCACTTTAGAAGGGCAATATCCCGCTTATCGGCAATTAATTCCTCGGCAATTTGAACGCCAAGTCACATTAGAAAGAAAGCAATTTATTAGCACTTTGGAACGAATTGCTGTATTAGCAGATCAGAAAAATAATATTGTCAAAATCAGCATTGATAATGCCAATCAAGAAATTACTTTATCTTGTGAAGCACAAGATGTTGGTAGTGGTACAGAATCAATGCCAGCACAAATATCTGGCGAAGATATAGACATTGCTTTTAATGTTAAATATCTGATGGAAGGTTTGAAGGAATTACCATCTTCAGAAATTCAAATGCACTTGAATCAAAGTTTAACTCCAGTAATTTTCACGCCTTTGGGTGGATTGAAAATGACCTATTTGGCTATGCCTGTACAGCTTAGAAGTTAGTTTTTAAGTCATTATTTAGCTGTAAGGGTTTAGCAGTGCTAAACCCCTACCTATAGAATCGAGCTTATGAAAGTAATTTAGTGATAATTTTTACCGCCACCCCATAGATCGCCCAGAATCTTAGGTTGTAGGAGAATATGTCCAGCGATCGCTATCAAGTCATCTTCGGTCAGATTTCGCATTTCTGGGAAAATATCCGCACTCATGATGCTGGGGTGGATTTCCGAAATCTCTTCTTCACCATCATAGGTAGTGGGATTTTTCATGTAGTCCACCAAACCTGCAATATTATTGCGGTTAGGTACAGCCTCTGCTAAGGCTTTAGATCCAAGTCCCACGTCTTTGTCAGTCTTGGTAACTCCACTAGCATGGCATTGAGTGCAAGCGTAATTGAATAGTCGTTTACCTTCTTTGATTTGTTTCAGAGATAATACAACTGTATCGCCTTCGTCATTTAATGGAACTGTGCGGATAGCTTCATTCAGTTCTAAAGCCGTTGCAGTACCGACAACCATCTGTAATGTCAGCAAAATAGTAGCAACAACAACACCAATTAGTCTTCTAATCATAATTTATCGCCAAAAATTTTGACAATCAACAAGTCAGGGAATCTATGATATTTTCCCTGACAATTTGGATGAATGAATCAGGATAGTTTAGTAATAAATTTTACCGCCACCCCATTTAATGCCCACAACTTTTGGTTGTAGGAGAATATGTCCAGCGATCGCTTTCAAGTCCTCTTCAGTCAGATTTCGCATTTTTGTGAAAATATCCGCACTCTTAATGCTGGGGTGGAGTTCAGAAATCTCTATTGCGCCATCATAGGTAGTGGGATTTTTCATGTAGTCCACCAAACCTTCAATATTATTGCGTTTAGGTAAAGCCCCTGCTAAAGCTTCTGGTTCAAGTCCCACGTTTTGATTAGTCTTGGTAACTCCACCAGCATGGCATTGAGCGCAAGCGAAATTGAATAGTCGTTTGCCTTCTTTGACTTGTTTTAAGCTGAGAACAACTGTATCACCTTTGTCATTTAATGGTACTGTGCGGATAGTTTCATCCAGTTCTAAAGCTGTTGCAGTACCGACAACCATCTGTAACGTCAGCAAAATAGTAGCAACAACAACACCAATTAGTCTTTTAAACATATTTCTCCTCAAAGATTTTATTGAGTCACTGTAATACCAATATCATGTTAGGAGTCCAATTTGTTGCCAAAAATACGATCCCTTAAACATACCTTTGCCAATTTTATAAATAGAGATTACTAAATAAAGCTAAAACCATTTATTAATAAGGGTTTCGCGGATTTTTATCACAAAAAAGTGCCAGGTTTTGGCTGATGGTGTCTCAAAATAGGTGATCGGAGTTCGGAGTTCGGAGTATGGAGTTCACCTGAGTTCGACATAAGATAATTTGTGGAAAAATCGCCATGAGTCTCAAACCCTTATGATCTCGTTGAAAAAATCATAACTCCGTTCGCGTAGCGTCTCCCAAGGAGAAACTCCGAACTCAGGTTAAATATAGGGCTGAAACCCGATAAAATCGTGACGATATCAATAGGGTTTCAGATTTTTGGCAACAGTATTGTTAAACTCTTGTAATTTAAATTTCGGGTCAGGCGTGGAGCTTCTGTCGGTCAAGCTAAAATTGTTGTTGTTTTAGTGATGCCATGAAATAGTATAGGTGTACTATTTCGGCACTTGTTTTTGCTGGGAAATGGCAAGGGTGTAGTTGAACCTATTTTGTGACAAATCGCCCATATACAATAAGTATTTACCCGGCTGCCAGTAACCGGAGAATTCTGCCTTGCCACCGCTATAACTATCAGCAAGCACACAAAATCGCCCCCCTGGTCCGTCAATCAATAGTGTTGGCTGTCCTTTACTTTCTACCGTCAATCGTAGATAAGGCAATGGTTCTGTAACTTGAATTATTTGATTAGGAGCAGTGTTAATATTCCCACAATTACTTTTCACAGACCCTCCAGATGTACCGTTTAATACTAATGGATCTTGATCGAACTCAGAGTTAATTTCTAACTGTGGGGTTTTAGCAAAGCTGGACTGATTCAGTAATAGGCCCGTTGTGAGTGCTACGAAAGCAATTTTAAATAGCTTCAAAGGTTTCATAATAATACCCGGTAAGTGGGAAACGAGCGCGGCTTTGCATCTTGCTCGTCATTGTATTATTAGCGGGCAAGACTTGTACGGAACTGATTGCTTATTTAGACGGGAAGAATTAGATTGTGTTCCTACTGAACATTTTATCATTCTAGAGTGGGGAAAACAATGGGAGGATTGCGTTAGGCTGGATGGAAATGCAAAACAATGGGTTGTTTCACCCGTATAAATCCTGATAAAATTTCCTGATGTTCAAACTAAAGCATCTTCAAACCACTAACACAGGGTGGTCTTTGGATCAACGGGATCCAAGGTTCATCGAATCTATGATGCCTATCTTGGGCTTGTTATATAACTGTTATTTTCGAGTCCAAACCAGTGGCTGGGAAAATGTCCCAGATGGAAAAATTCTGGTTGTCGGTTCTCATAATGGCGGACTGGCCTCTCCTGATACTTCCATGATGTTATATGATTGGTTGCGTCGCTTTAGTGTAGAAAGACCTATTTATGGTTTGATGCACCCTAAAGTTTGGGATGTGTTTCCACCAGCGGCAGAAATAGCGATGAAGGCTGGTGCAGTGAGGGCGCACCCGAAAATGGCTTACAAGGCTTTGCGGGCTGGCGCTAGTGTCTTGGTTTATCCGGGTGGCGCGGAGGATGTGTTTCGACCCCATGGGATGCGGGATAAAATTTATTTTGCTGAACGCAGGGGGTTTATTAAGTTGGCACTGCGGGAGAATATCCCGATTGTGCCGGCGATTTCCTGGGGGTCCCATGATACTCTAATTGTCTTGGCTGATATATATGAAGTTATGCAGCAATTTCATAAAATGGGGATGCCTTGGCTACTTGGGGTTGATCCTTTGGTGTTTCCCGTTTATTTGGGATTACCTTGGGGATTGGCTTTTGGACCGCTGCCTAATATTCCTTTGCCTGTGACTATCTACACTAGGGTTTGTCCGCCGATTGTGTTTGCACGCTATGGAAAAGAAGCTGCCAGCGATCGCACTTATGTGGACGAATGCTATGAGTTAGTCAGAAGTAAAATGCAGCAGGAGTTAGATACTTTAATTCAACAAGCCAATCATTAAGATCATCCTGGCGGTGCTTTTGTCGCCAGGTGTTTCACCTACTTACATCTGTAAAGAATTACTTTTTTCTCGGACAAGATGACCGTCTTCCATATAAATAATCCGGTCAGCAATATCTAAAATGCGGTTATCGTGGGTGACTAGTAAAATTGTACAACCATGCTCTTTGGCTAATTTCTGCATTAGTTCTACCACATCCCGTCCTGATTGTTTATCAAGGGCCGCGGTAGGTTCATCTGCTAGGACTATTTTCGGTTGACTGACTAAGGCGCGAGCGATCGCTACCCGTTGTTTTTGTCCCCCTGATAAATTATCTGGATAGTAATTGAGACGATTACCTAATCCTACTTCTTCTAACATTTGCTGTGACTGCATTAACATTTCTTTTGCTGACATTCTCGGCTGTACTTCTAAACCCATCCTCACGTTTTGGATTGCTGTTAAGCTACCGTGTAAGTTATGGGCTTGAAAAATATAACCGTTATTTCTGCGGGCTTGGGTTAATTGTTTAGCATTGGCTTGACATAGTTCATTACCTAACACCTGCAAACTCCCAAACTGGGCAGAACGTAACCCACCAGCCAAGGTTAATAATGTGGTTTTACCCGAACCAGAAGGACCTGTCATGATTACAATTTCCCCTGCATTTATAGTTAAGCTAATATTAAATAAAACTTGTTTTCGTAGTTGTCCAGATCCGAAGTAATGATCAAGATTGCGGATGGAAATTACAGGTTTAGCAGAGTTAATAGTTTTCATGGTTGAGGTTTTCAGGATTTTTTTGCACGCAGAGCCGCAGAGACAACAGAGAGGAATTTTGAGAATTTAAAACATATCTGCTAGGTCCGCTGCCGTTACCGGATACTACTTCACCTGCACGGCTATAAATGTCAGAAGTTACACCATTTTGAGGTGTTTTAACATAACTTTGAGCGAAATTGGCTTGTGCCTGTGCGCCTACGGCTATTTTATTTAAGGTGGCTTTAGACTAGAATATCCTGCATTGTGAAGAGATTTTACCAATGGAGAGCGATCGCTTGATAGTTAATTTACCATTGCTGAATTGAGGTATGAAACTCCCAAATTGAACCTTTAAAACTCAAACCTCAATGCGTTTTTGTGCCTTGGCGTGAAACTAAAATTCATACACTTAATCAGCAACGCCTATGGAAATCAAAGCAATCACGAGAGGTTACCCCCAGGATATTGACCAATTACCAATTACCAATTTCCTCTATATATTCGGTAGTGGGAATCACTGGTGAATATTGGTGCAGTATCTTAGTGATTGCCGTTAAATTACAAGTTAATTCAATTTGTTCCCTTTCCAGCAAACCCAGAATAAAATCGGGATTGTCTTTAGCTACCACTGGTAATTGATGTAACCCACGTAATGCCATCCGGTCTAAAGCTTCATATACAGGTTCATCATCCCAAGCATAGAGAATATCTGTAGTACAAATATCTATCAGTTTTTGACCAGATAAATATTCCTGAATTTCCGGCAATGAATTAGGAAGATTTTGGCAGATAAGAAAAGTTCGTTTAATATCTTCTAGGGAAAGAATTCCTACCAGTTTACCAGTATCATCATCAATGATTAAAGCACTGCGTATTCGTTCTCGCGTCATGACTACCGCAGTCTCTAACACTCCTAAAGTTGCTGATAATTTTTTAGGACAGGTGTACATAGCATCTGCTACTAACATTTGCTGCCAAAGTTCTACCTTTTCATCTTTCAATTCAGGTAAACCAATCTGTTGCAGATTAGCATTAGCATCTACCGTTGGTTTGATTAGTTCCACTAACCAAACACTTAGACCCACTGCCGCCATTAAAGGTAAAACAATGCGGTAATCACGGGTTAATTCAAATAACATTAAAATTGCTGTTAATGGCGCTCTCACGCTACCTGCTAAAACCGCCGCCATACCTACCATTGCATAAGCTGGAGGGGCAGCCATATATTCTCCAATTCCTGGGATGATCAAAGCCAAAAATTTAGCGTAGGCAGACCCAAAGGAAGCACCTAAAAACATAGCTGGGGCAAATAATCCGCCCACAAAACCACTACCTGAACTTACCGCTGTCATGAGCAGTTTCAATACTAGTAAAATTAGTAATAAATTGAGGGAAAAATCTTCATCTTGTAGTATTGCTTCTACAGTTCCATAGCCAATACCCAAAATTTGTGGATATCGCCAACCTACTAAACCAATAATTACACCACCCAAAATTGGCTGAATGGACTGAGGAATTTTACCTAATAACGTTAACCCTGAGAAATTGCCAGTAAAGATAGCTTTAGCTAAACGAATGGATTCAGTATAGGTAAGAGAAATTAAACTTGCACCCAAACCTAAACCCAGATAAAGGGGTAATTCTAGGTAACTGCGAACCTGATAAGCGGGTAAAGCAAAAGCTGGTTGTGAACCTAAACCAATTTGAGCAATTAAGGCAGCAACGACGGCGGCTAGTAATATCACACTTACAGCAGAAGTAGCAAAATATGTACTACCCATGACTACTTCTAAGGCGAAAAATACTCCCGCAATGGGGGCATTAAACCCAGCGGCTAACCCAGCAGCCGCACCAGCCCCCAATAGTAACCGCTGACGCTCCTGAGATACTTGTAATATGTCCGATAACAACACCCCAAAATTAGTCCCAATTTCCACACTTGGACCCTCTGGCCCTAAGGATGCACCACTACCAAGAGAAACTGCCGCCGCGATCATTTTTGTCACCGGTCGCAGGGGTTTTTTCGCTTCTTTTCCCTGAGAAACAGCTATCAGGGATGAAAGTCCTGGACCAAAATCTTGAGTTCGCCAACGCATGAGGCCAACAATGATACCACCGAGAATAGGAACAGCCGCTAAGGTCCAAGCACCCCAAATCTCAATTTGTCCCATCAAATTTTCCAACATGAAGTTGTTAATTAGCTGGATTGAATAGTGAAAGGTGACTATACCCATACCTGTGCTACCGCCAATTAGCATGGCTAAAAACAGCACGACTGTTTCGGGAGAGGCTTGGAAACGATTAATTAACTGAGTGAACCGCATGGAATATGGGGGAAAGTAGGTTTTTAATTATTGAGGATTCTGAGATATTGATAAATGGGGTAAATGTCAGAAAAATCCATTTTTTGTCTATTATTTCTTATTGTGGTTGACTATGAGAGAAACTGCCTGCTCAATAATTCAGGACTTACGCAAAATATCTCTCAAACCCTCATTTCTCTGTGTTCTCTGTGCCTCTGTGGTTCGTTTATTCCGTAACTAGTGCGTAAGTCCTATAATTAACTAACAAAAATCACAAAATATTGAGAAAAAATAATTCTGTCCTGCATTACTAACAACTTGGGTTAATATAATATTGGGAAGAGTACGTCGTTGGATCAATGGATCAATTACATTCTGAGATTCCATCATAGTATTTTGCCAATCACTATCAGTGATTATGGCATAATTACTAGGTTTACAGTAAAATTCAATACAGATATTGTTATAAATAGAATCAAGGGACTAGGCGAGACGAGGTAGATGAGTACAAATACTTTTCATAATCATTATGTTACTTGCCCAATTTGTCAAAAAAATAACAGAACAAAGCCAATTAAGTCTTATATTGGTTTGTTTACCTGCCCTTATTGTCAGGAAAAACTAGTTGTTTGCCAAAGTGGACATTATGTGCGTGATCCATTTATTTGGAGACAAATGATGATTTCATCGGCTCTCCGTCGTCAAAGCCGACCTTTGGCAAGGATCATCAGAGATTTTATTGTCATTAAGCGTCCTTTATTGTCTTTAGTTGTGGGAAGTGCAATTTTTTTCGGTATTGTGACTATGACTCAAGACAATATGAGTCGTAATGGTCAAGAAATTCCCCAAATTGAAAAAATGAATAGGGGTGAAAAATAGAGTTCAGGAGTCAGGAGTATGGCTAACGCCACGCTGCGCTATCAGGAGTTCAGGAAGAAGAAAATTTCTGCTTCCCTGTTCCCTGTTCCCTTGCCATAACAACAATTCTTACCGCAAACCCCACTTATAATGAGTTATTTTGTTTGGTAATTAATTGCCAGTCTTTTACTTGGTCTATGACTTTGATAGATTTAAATTGGAGGTTTCCTAATGTAGACGTGTTAATGAGGAAATAAGGTTGGCTATTATACTGCCAGTAATATTGTAGTTCACCAATGGAAGCGGGAATAATGGTGCGATCGCTATAAAAATCCAAGGAAGGACGATGGTAGGGAAAAGATGTATAGATTTCCTTAACTGCTGGGTTAATTTTTGTGATCATTGCCGCTACGGGTTTAACGGGATAGGCTGTATTTAATTCCCAAACCCAGTAATTAGATTTCATTAATAATAATAGGGAAATATAACTTCCCCAAATTAAAATTTTCAGAAATTGTCTATCACCGCGTTCTGCTAAGATTGCGGATAAGGTCATAGTTAAAGCTACAGCGGCAAAAATAATCTGTAACTCGGCTTTGTCTAATGTTCTGCCCCCAAAATAAATACTGCTTGCAGAAGCCACTATCGCCAATATTGCTAAACTCGTTACCCAAGCGCGGGGATAGCCTGAGAATAAGGGGATATTTTCCATCTCGGCCAATTGAAACCCAAAAGCTAAAGCCAAACTAGGGTAAATGGGGAATATATACCAGGGGAGTTTAAAGCTAATGAGGGAAATAATTAATAGATAAACACCACACCAGATTATAATTAATTTTGCCCAACTGAAATTATTATTTTCCCAGGTAATACGGATAGTTTGGGGCAGAAATATCAACCAAGGCCATGTCCATTTAGCGATTTCTAAAAGATAATACCAAGGTGCTTGGGATGTGCCATTATTAATGGTTTGAATATGGCTTAAAGACGTATTGACATCAATACCGAAGGGATATCCATAGTGACCTAATTGAAACCCATACCAGCAGCATACAGGTAGACAACCGATAAAAATACCTATCCAGAAATAATAACTTGTCAGTAGTCTGGGTGTATCCCAAAAAAGAAAGACTAAAACAATTACACCTAAATAAACACCCATCATGCCTTGAGTTAGACAAATTAACCCAAAACTAATGCCTACACCTAAGCAGTAACGTAAATCCCGCCGCGATCGCAAGACAAACCACATCATCACAATTAAAAAACAGGCAACTGCCCCATCTAACATTGCCAACCTGCCATAACGTACCACAGGCAGCATTGTTAAATAAATCAAAGCACTATAAATAGCTGCCCAACGTTGACGAAATATCTCCCTCCCCAGACAATATAAGCAAGGTACAGAAGTTGCTGTCAAAATTGCACCAGGTAGGCGCGTTGTCCATTCATTGACACCACCCAGAGCATAAGCCCCAGCAATTAACCAGTGCATAAGTGGCGGCGTGTGATGATATGGTTCACCTCCCAAAGTCGGGTAAAGCCAGCGCATTGAATCTACTGGGGCTTGCCAAATTTCCCGCGCTACCCTGGCTACGGTTGCCTCATCGCCATCTTGTAAGGGCAAAGATCCAAGATTGATACTAAACAAGATCACCGCTGCTAATAACAATAGGATTAGCCATAGCCAATCAATCTTCTTTTCAGTCACACGATGCTGTTTTTCTAGATGAGTCCAAACAAAGCTTCCTTCTTGCATATTCTATGCGAATCTTATAACTGCTAGGTTTAATCACATAGAGATCCAAGCGAATCTCCAATGTTGCCATCTAGGAACAATCTATATTCAAAGACAATGGCTAAATCCCAAATTAGCTCAATTTCCCATGAATAGAGATAATTTTTTGGCGAAGATTTTCTTATTGATTTTTTAAGGAAGTTTACAAGCATCTTTACGATTAAATGATATAAATACTACCATTAGCATTTAGTCAACTACCCCGAAGGAGAATGTCCATGGATTTACCTTTTATTTTAGATGTGGCACTGGGTTTAATTTTTATTTACTTAATTTTAAGTTTACTGGCTTCGGAAATTCAAGAACTATTGACAACCGTACTGCAATGGCGGGCTGAACACTTGAGAAGATCAATTGAAATTCTTTTAGCTGGTGATGCTCAAACTTCAGAAAATCCCGAAATAATTCAACTTGTCAATAAAATTTACGGTAATCCTTTAATTCAAAGCATTAATCAAGAGGCTAAAGGTCTATTGGCAACTTTACCTCGGAAAGCTACCTGGACAATTGGCTCATTTTTTAGTCTGTTTAGAAAATCTAGTTCTAGATTTAAAAAAGAAACTGTGTTTGGTGATCAAAAACGTAGTGCGCCTTCCTATATTGGTGGTGAAAATTTTGCTAATACTTTTATGGATACACTCCAACTGCCAATACTGGTAGAAAAATTAACCGAAATCAGGTTGGAGCAATTTAAAGCTGAACGGTTAGATGATGTTAGACAAATTTTGATTCAGTTACAAGTTTACATTAATAATCAGGAACTATCTAGTGAATTTGCCGCCAATATTGCCGCAGATTATAGACGCTTAGAGTTAGAGTATAACCTGATTATTGATGAATTCAAAAAGGACAAATATGATATCTACATGGTGATAAATAGGATGGGAGATAGCCTAGCTAAATATATAGAAAGTTTTGTAGCAAGTATAGCTGATCATGAACATATTTTAGATAGGCCTTTGCGGGAACTAAAATTCTTAAGACAAGATATTTTTGAAAATGCCGAAAAAGCCATAGTGATAGGAGGCTTAAAACCTAATATTAATGAAATTGTCAAATCTATCAAGAAAGGTAGTGATATTCATGATGAAGTCATAGCAGCTATCCAAGATAAAGATAGTGAAACTTATAAAAAAGTTAAAGAACTGATTGATATTTTGCCGGACTCTGTAGTTGATAACATTCAAGTTATGGCAAAACGCGCCCAAATGAGAGCTAAAAGCACGGAAGAAGGTATTACTATTTTACGAAGAGAAATTGAAAATAGTTTTGATAGCTCAATGGAAAGAGCCGGTGGTGTTTATAAACGTAATGCTAAAGGAGTGGCAATTATCATTGGCATAACCTTAGCTATCACAACCAATGCCGATACTTTTCATATCATTAACCGTTTATCTAAGGATTCTTTATTGCGGGAAATAATTATTAACCAGGCTGTAAAAGTAGCACCACAAGGCTCTAACCCTTCAGATATCAATAAAATAGATCCTAACGAGATTTTAAAGGAAGTTGAATTACCAATTGGTTGGACAAGTGCTAACGTACAACAGCAAATCAACAGCACAAAATATAGACTTAATGGGTTGCCTGTTTTCAGTGTTTTAAGTATGATTGCTGGTTGGTTTGTCAGTGGTATCGCTATTGCGATGGGTGCGCCTTTTTGGTTTGATTTACTAGGAAAAGTGATGAATGTCAAAAATGCAGGTAAAAAAGGCAAACAGTCCCCCAAAAATCAAGATGAATAATCAATGATTCAGATCCCCGACTTCTTTGAGAAGTCGGGGATCTTGTGGTTTAGAAAATAAAAATTATTTGTACATCCCATTCTCTATTTTGGCGGATAATTTGGATTTGTTGGATAAATTCACGGAAGTAAAATCTTCGTTCTACCTCTGATAAGTCTAACCAAAATTGAGGTATGGATACAGATTGAGCTACAGAACGCAAATTCACAGGAGGAAGAATCGCTAACTTGGCTTGCAGTTCGGAAATTTCTGTGCGAAGTTTGTAAACTCTTAATTTTGCAGTTTCTATATCTAAAATTCCCGTTTCTATGAAAGTGGGTAATTGCTGGAGGATTTGTTGCTGACGAGATATGTTATTCTCTAAACTATTTTTAATTGCATCTAATTGGGGAAAATTTATCCCGGCGACAGCTAAAGGTAAATCTCGACAAATATTATCAATGGTTTTTTCTAAAACTACTTGGTAAGGGATAGCACGACATTTAGGCTGTTGAGAGCAGTCTGTTGCACGTAAATATAAATACTCTTGATCCTGATGACGCTTGGTAACACTAGTGACAATCATCTGTGATTGACATTGATGACAAATGACTAAACCAGCTAAAGAACGGGGCGCACTAGCTGTCCGCGATGGTAAGCGGCTGTTGCGTCGTAATAGTCTATCAATTTGCGCTGCTTCCTCTCTGGATATAATTGCCACATGGGTATTAGAGATAATTTCCCTGTTTTGATAGGCTGTATCACCGCGATAAACTGGATTAGTTAGCCACCGTCTACCTGTGGTGACAGAGATATTTTTACTGTATTTTTTACCTATATAACGGACGGTAGCACGGACAGAACCATAGAGTAAAAAATATTCAAAAAAATCTTTAACAACCGGTGAGGTAGTGCGATCAATAATATATTTACCCTGTCCTCTCCGGTAGCCATAAGGGGATTTTCCCGGTGGTGGTGAGGTTTCTAGGCGATTACGAGCGTGTCCCTGACGAATTCGGCGGCTACGTTGTTGATATTGAATTTCTGGTAATAATTGTAGTAGTTCGGTGGGGATTTGACTAGATTTGGAAGCATAGGGTTGTTGTGTCGTAATGACTATGACTCCCATTGTTTCTATTTGATTGAGGCGATCGCTCACTTGGGATAAACTATCACCTAATTCTTCTAATCGGCGCAGCAGTAGATAATTTACAGTTTCGGTTTGACAATCGATTAATAATTGTTGTAATTGGGTGCGTTTTCCTAAATCTTCATAAATTTTATCTACTTCCCAACCCCAATCATCTGGACTGGGAACGGTATCTAATACTGGATCAGTATAAATATAAACAATTATTTTCATGATGTACTTTGATTTACTGCAATCTCCAGAGTTTATTCACATTGATAAAAATCCCAATTAAATAATTGAAGTAGAACAATTACTCAATTATAAACTTAAAGAGATTTTACATATTTTTCAATCATATAGATGGCATAGCATTTGGTTTATACCAGATAATATCCGATCTTAAAATCCATCCTCTTTCTTTAAGAGCTAATGCCAATTTTCAAGGTAGTCCTACTGATGGTATTTATAGTCATTTTAAACTATTCCAGACTTTCTCTCTTTGATTGTTTCATAATTCCATCCTCGAATAGCGAATAGGTCTCCCTAAATCTGTTAATATCAAAAAACCCCCTAGAAATCCAGTACCCCTGTAACAATAATCTATCATAGATGACATATAAGCACAACGCTGTAAACACTAACCACCGGATAGGGAAAATAGTCATGAAAAACAAAAACCCCTTATGCTCAAATAAGGCTTTAAAAAACGCCATTTTCTTGTCACCCTTGCTGCTATCAACGGCTTTTATCGGTGGGTATCCTGTACCATCTGCTACGGCTCAGGTACTATCAAATCAGGAACGGGAAGAATTAGCACGACTGCGACAAGAAACCCGCACTCAAAAACAAGTGCAATCTGATTTTGAACAAGCTTTTACTCGCACGAATACCTTGCTTAATATCTGGTTGACTATTTTAAGTTTATTTCCTGTGGCTTTAATTGCCATATTATGGTTTTTTCGTCGAGTCGTAATTAGGGAAATTGGAGAAAGAGCAATGCAGCAAATTCAAGGAATTGAAAATTTGCAAACTCAATTAACTACAGTTCAAGCAGAAGCAAAACAACTGATTCAAGCATCTAAAAATACTACTCAAGAATTAGCACAGGAAGTTAATATCCTTAAACAAAAGATTCAAGGTGAGCAAGAAAATTTATCTATTCTTTTATCCGATTTACCCAAATCAAAACAAGAATTTTTAACAGCTTTAGAACATGAAGTTAAATCTGCTCAAGAAAACATCATTAATTTAGAGTTTAGATTAAATACTCAACTAGAACAATTAACTTTATCTGCTCAACAGCAAAGAATTACAATCGACAATATCAAAAAGTTAGAATTTCAGTTATTTTCTCAATTTACCCAACTTAAATCAGAAGTGGAAAATCAAAAAGATATTGCTATTAGTGATATTGAAAAATCTCGCGTTGGTTTAATATCTCAATTTCAAGGGTTAGAGTCAGAAACTCAACAAGAGAAATTTCATATTGTTGAGAACTTAGCAAAACTACAATCAGAATTTAATAATGAATTATCTCAATTTGAATTAGATGTTAAAACTCAAAAAGATATAGTTATAGGTAATATCGCAACTCTTAATAATATATTTAAATCAGACATTACTGAATTAAAAACTGATATCCAAGTTCAAAAATATCAATTGCTTGAAGATTTGGCTGTATTACAAAGCGAATTTTCTCACCAACTAAGAGAATTACAAAATACAGCTATTCAACGACAACAGCAACTAATTGAGAATCTAGAAAAATCTGGAGGAGAATTTACATCTCAGTTTTCAGACTTACAAACTGATGTACAAAAACAGCAAATTACTGTTCTTGAAAATCTGCAAAACTTAGAAAGTGAATTTTCTCAGCAAGTTGGAGAATTACAAAATATTGCTCAACAACGACAACAGCAAATTATTGAGAATCTAGAAAAATCTGGTGGAGAATTTACATCTCAGTTTTCAGACTTACAAACTGATGTACAAAAACAGCAAATTACTGTTCTGGAAAGTTTGCAAAACTTAGAAAGTGAATTTTCTCAGCAAGTTGGAGAATTACAAAATATTGCTCAACAACGACAACAGCAAATTATTGAGAATCTAGAAAAATCTGGGGGAGAATTTACATCTCAGTTTTCAGACTTACAAACTGATGTACAAAAACAGCAAATTACTGTTCTTGAAAATCTGCAAAAATTAGAAATTGATGCTCAACAACGTAAAGACATAATTCTCAAAGAATTAGCAGAAATTACACCTACAATACCACCAGCAATAAAACAAACATCAGAAGCATTACAACCACAAATTTCTATTGATGATTATCTGAAAGAAGCAGAGATACTATTTTTAGAAAAACGCCATGAAGATGCTTTGGCTATTTATGAACAACTCATTAAAATTCAACCGGAAAATCCAGAAAATTGGTTAAAGCGTGGAATAATACTCAATAGATTAAAACGTTACAAAGATGCTATAGCCTCCTATAATCAAGCTATCAAAATTAATCCTGAATATCATCAAGCTTGGTGTGATATTGGTGTGGCTTGTGGAAACTTAGGAAAACATCAAGAGGCTTTTAACTGTTTTGATAAAGCTATTAAAATTAAACATGACGATGGAGTTGCTTGGGTAAATCGTGGTTTATCTTTGCTAGAATTAGAACGTTATGAAGATGCAGTTACTTCTTTTGATAAAGCTTTAGAATTTCAACCCAACTCTCCCAAGGTTTGGGATAAACGGGGTTACACATTAGTAATGTTGGGAGAAGATAATCAAGCAATCATCAGCTTTGATAAAGCACTAGAAATTAAACCTGATTATTCTAGTGCCTATTATAACAAAGCTGCCTGTTATGCACTACAAAGAAAGGTTGAATTAGCTTTAGAAAATCTGCAAAAAGCCATTGAATTTAATCCCAGTTATCGAGAAGATGCTGGAAGTGATATTGATTTTGATGAGATTAAAAATGATCCAGGTTTTCAAACATTAATTCAGAGTTGATGCTAGGAAAACTACATTGTTAAAGTTTTGGTTGGGTTTTTTCATGTCAACCCAACCTACAGTTTCTTGAATCTAATAATCCTCATCATATATATTGTCTATGCAATCGCATTCATAATTGCCTTTGATTTGTTGATTGGAAAATTCACCAATGGAATCTGCTGAATGAAAATCTTCCCAAGTTTCTGCTTCTACATCAAAATATTGGTAAACTTCACCACTTTGGAATTCTACTTGCAAAATTTGTGAATCAGCATCATAACCAATTAATTGCATAAGCTACAGAAGAATTAACCGATAGCATGGAAATTTCCTCTTCATTAGTTACAGTATCAGAAATTACCTCATTTAGTTGTTTTAAGCCTTCATAAGCTTCGACTGGTGCGGAAATTTGCATTAATTCAAACTCGTTTCCCCTGTTGAGCAACAATTGCAAATATCCCTCAGAATGAGAAATTGCCAATAAAATGCTTAAATCCATTTTAGATAGCTTCATTGCTTTGCTCCCTATAGGTAGATGACAGTGAGAACCAAATTTTTATAGTACAAAATTACCATATTAGTGTTTAGCTGTCAACTACCACGGGGAACAGGTTAAAATCCGCGCAGTAGAACCAGCTTTATTAGCACAAACAATCAACAATTGTTCTACATTGACTAATTAATTTAGAAAATTTAGGATATACTGTTTTCTCAAGCATAATGCAGTCAGTTAAGACGCATATTTTTCTGACTTTTAATTGAGTTTTCACTCCTTTTTACCTATGACAATTAAACTCACTATTCCTGGAATGGCTTGTTCTGCTTGTGCTAGTAATATAACCAAAGCAGTTATAGCCATTGACGCTCATGCTATTGTGGAAGCTGATACCAAAACCAAGTTTGTCAATGTAGAAACTCAAACTTCGGAATCTGTTATTAGAGAAGCTTTAATTGCTGCTGGTTATCCACCTTCTTAGCAAGATGTTCTCGAAGTAATAAACATTTTCTAACCACCTTTCAAATGATTTTGTAAGTTAATACATCACTACTGCTATCATAAGGCGAAGTTTTTATCTCCGAGCCTGTGTTCACTGAAAAAACCTACTATTGATTGCCTTTTATATCCCCAGCTTCTTGACAAAGTTGGGGATTTTTGTATTTACAGCAGTTCCTGATGTTATGAGGCACAGTTTTTTATCACCAAACAAGTAGGGGCGCAAGGCCTGCGCCCTCTATTGTATTTCATGAGAGCGGGAATTTTTGTATAACCGATAATAAATCATTATTTGTAATATCAAACAACCATGATTTTGTCATGAAATTATATTTTTGCTATATACAATTAATCGTTATATTATCAAATGTTAATTAATTTATTTTTCTTCCTGGAATCGTTTATTAAAAATTAGTTTATTCGTGATTAAAATATCTTTTTGTATTACCGATTCATAGTAGTAATTAAAAAGAAGAAATAGCCAACAATTTCAAATTATTGTACTTGCAGATTTTGACAAAATTACCTTGTCAAAAGATATTGCTATTCTTAAGGGTTAAATACTTATGTCATTGGATATTTATCAAAACATCTCCTCTCAACAAGAAATCAATTACACCGCTATTTCCCAAACAAATCCCCTTGAAAATCCCACCGACAATAGTATAAGTTGGGGTAATCATAGTAATTCTTCTCAACATAATCTAGAAGCAAACTCTCCTATAGCTAGTAATACCAGCTATAACTCTAACAATGGCTATGGCCTAGTCAACGCCGGATTAGCCGTCAGTAAAGCCGCAGGTGTTAGTCCCTATACAGATGCTCCTAACTTGGGTGGCAATAACTGGGGTGCGGATCTAATCAAAGCCCCCACAGCTTGGAATAACGGATATACAGGACAAGGAATTATTGTCGCCGTACTAGATACAGGTGTAGACTACAACCATCAAGACTTAAAAAATAATATTTGGAGTAACGCCAAAGAAATAGCTGGTAATGGAATAGACGATGATGGTAACGGCTATGTTGACGATGTTCAAGGTTGGAACTTTGACAGCAGCAATAATAATATTTTAGACAACAATGGTCATGGAACCCATGTTTCAGGAACTATAGCCGCAGAAAACAACAGTATTGGAGTTACCGGCATAGCCTATAACTCTAAAATTATGCCAGTTAAAGTCCTAGATGCCAATGGCTCAGGTTCTTACTCAACTATCACCAAAGGAATTTATTACGCAGTTGATAATGGCGCAAATGTAATTAACCTCAGTCTAGGAGGTAATTCCTCTAAGGATACTCTTAAGTCAGCTATTGAATATGCCAGTAATAAAGGCGTAATAGTCGTCATGGCAGCAGGTAATAATAGTGACGCACTTCCATCCTATCCTGCCCGCTACGCCTATAATTCAGGAATTGCCGTAGGTGCAGTAGATAAAAATAATAATCTTGCAGATTTTTCTAACCGATCTGGTTCTCAAGAAATCACCTATGTTACCGCTCCAGGCGTTGATGTTTACTCCACAATACCCAATGATCAATATGCCAATTACAATGGCACATCTATGGCAGCCCCTCATATTGCCGGCGTAGTCGCTCTCATGCTTAGTGCTAACCCTAACTTAACTGATATCCAAGTTCGCCAAATTATTATCAGTACATCTGCAAATAGCACTAATCCTCCAGATCCAACAACCCCTACACAACCGGGTTTAAAAATGCCATCTTTCTTCCCTCCTCTAGACTCTTTTTTCCCTCTAGAACTAATCAATATAGTATCAAAATTACCTTTAGTTCTCCAATCCCAATCCCCAAGCTCAATTCCCCTTGCTTCCGTTATCGTCTCCATTAGCAGCGAAAATCAGTTAAAGTTCCGTTTCGATAATCTGGAAACATCACCCACACGGCAGTCCAGTTACTCTAACGAAAAACCAACAAATCCCTTCCTTATCCAACTAACACTGCATTACTACGACAGCCCTGCAAGCAACAACCTTAAAAATAGTATTGAGAATCAAGATGATGAAAATTTTTGGACATGATTCAACCTACCTCACCAGAAAAAATACAGCACTATCCCCAAAAATGGACTAATCCAAATAAACTGTAGCCAGAGAAAATCCTTTCCAGTTAACCATCTCCAGCTTTCTACCCCAACAAATTACCCAACCTCAAAAAATATTTCTCAAACCCCTTGACAGAAAAAGGAAGGATTGATATGTTAGATAAGTGCCGAAGAGAAAGAAACGACTCCCAAGCAACTGAACCGAGAAAAAATAATACTTTGAAAGAATAGATTAAACCAATCCTCGTCGTCAAGATAATTGAAAG
>NZ_JAQMSE010000067.1:0-8792 GCF_028330045.1 Aphanizomenon sp. CS-733/32 | reverse complement strand
CGATAATCTCTAGAAACCTAACCCCCCTTCCCCCCTTCCCTACAAGGGAATGGGGGTTTCAAAGCCTCTCCCCGCGTCGGGGAGAGGTTTGGAGAGGGGTTTATTTATACATTAAAAACTTTTCAAACATCCTCTTAGAGGAACGAGAAAATTACTCCCTTCCCACACAAAGATAACCGATATTTTTTCTCTGTGTCCTCTGTGTCTCTGTGGTTCGTTTAAAAAAAATTAGTAATCTAACAGTAATATCAAGAATAATTGTAGCTTGCTTCCCGAAGGGTACGCAGATAAACGCAGATAAAGATGGACAATCAAAATTCAAAACATGATACTTTTACACAACATCCTGTAAATCCTTTAATCCTGGATATCCTGATTCAGACAATTAATTATGATGCTTCACTGGTAAAATCCACCTTGTCATAAATATCCGCAAGAGAAATTTGACCTGGAATAGAAGTTAAATTGAAAGTATCGTTAATATTTTCATATTCTAAAAACATCCATTTTCTATTATCAGTTTTTACATATTGTTCAACGTGAATTGTGTATTGGTCAATTAAAATATACTCTTGAAAACTAGCAATAGTCCGATAAGCTGCAAACTTTTCATCTCTATCATAACCTTTGGTAGATTTTGATAACACTTCAGTAATCATAACCGGGTTAGTAATAGTGTCATTTCTTCCTTCTTCAAATACTAGGGGAGTTTGAACAATCATTACATCAGGATAAGTATGAATCCGTCGTTTAGGAATCCAAAGTCTTTGATCTGTAACAAAGACTTGATAGGGTTGACGTTTAAGAGCAAAATTTAGCACAGCGTAAAAGTTGCCAGTAATTTGGTTATGATTTGGTGTTCCGCCTGTCATTGGTATAATTAATCCATCAATATATTCATGACGCAGTTCTGAATTTACCTCAAATTCTAGGTATTCTTCAGGTGAGTAGTAGCGTGTTTCTTGTGCAATAGTCATGATATTTAGATCCTTTTATTGCTTTACCATTGATGTTAGCTTACTCATATTTGATGTGTTATTAAATCTGCATCAACATCAAAAATTTCTTGTCTTACTTGCATATATTTTTCTCCTTGGTTCTTATCATTATTTATGGGGTAATAAAGTTTAGTTAAGTCTAAATATCAACATTATAGCGGTTATTGTGAGGATGCAATACAATTGAGGGCGCAGGCCCTGCGCCCCTACAGGTTTTGCGATTTGCTAACTGTATCCCACTTAACTGCATACCGCTATATCAAATTTTTAGTTGGGTTGCCCGATCGCTTAACCCAACCTACCATTTTTTAACTTTACTTTACGCAAAGACACAAAAAACACTTTGCGCCTTTGCCTCTTTGCGCGAAACAAAACTTAACTAGATTGAACCTTATCCCGCAGCGTCAGGTAATGGTTTTTTGGGTGTTGCTAGTTGCAGGATGATCTCTAGTAACCAAGGGGCGAGACGTTGGCATAATACGGCTAAGTGAGATTGCCAGCCAACTAGGATTTCTGCGGTATCGTTTTCTATGCCGATAACGAGCGCTTGGGCGACTTGTTCGGGTGTCATGGGAATTACTCCCCGAAATAAGTTCAAGTCACGCACCATGTCTGTTTCCGTGAGGGAAGGAAGTAAGGCGATGACACGGACATTGTGTTGGGCAAGTTCTTGACGTAGTGCCTGGGTAAATCCGACAATGGCAAACTTGGTGGCGGAATATGTGGCCATTGTCGGGGCGGCCACTTTCCCCATTAAACTGGAGACATTGACAATGATTCCTTGTCTTTGACTCACCATGCGTTTAGCTATCAAGCTGGTGAGGGTGTACATTCCCAACAAATTGACGGAGAGTTCTTCTTGCAGTTGGGGCAGTTTTGATTGTAGAAACGAGTTTTGATGTGCGACTCCGGCACAATTTACGAGGAGATGAATCGGTCCATAACTGCGCCACAGTTGAGCTACGGCTATGTTAACGTTGATGGAGTGGGTTAAGTCTAAAGCCATGATTGTAGTTTCTACACCTAAAGCTTCAATTTCGGCGGCTACTTCGGCTAACTTTTGGCGATCGCGTGCTACTAATATTAACCTTTTCATGCCTTGTTTGGCTAATTCTAGGGCGATCGCTTTACCAATGCCACGAGAAGCCCCAGTAATGAGTGCAACTTTTCCTTGAATCTTCATCGGTTTTCACCTCTAAATTCTTCATTTTTTGTCTTCCGTTTGCGTTCTTAGCAATCAACAGATCAGACAATTGATGAACGGTAAACAAAAATCAAATCTCTATACAGTGACAAGATGGAAGCTAATT
This sequence comes from Aphanizomenon sp. CS-733/32, assembly GCF_028330045.1. NCBI lineage: Bacteria > Bacillati > Cyanobacteriota > Cyanophyceae > Nostocales > Aphanizomenonaceae > Aphanizomenon > Aphanizomenon sp. CS-733/32. The sequence goes on along the minus strand of NZ_JAQMSE010000067.1, from coordinate 6,484 downwards.
TTTCTGCTCATTTGCAATACCCCTTTATTGCTTCTCGAAAGCAGAAATTCCCCGTTGTCAGGATTGTTTAATCAACATAAAAGACTTTTGGCAGGATGGATAAAGCTCATTGATTTCACCTCTTTTAAATAATCCGAGCATTCACCAGTGCTGTCGTACCCACACACATTAGCAACTAAATCAACTTATTGCAATATTTTTTAATCAGGATTTCTGATCAGTCGTTTTCGTAAAGTATATATATGGCAGTCGTGATTGATATAAGTTTTTATGAATAGTTAGCAATTTATATCATGATCCCCTCACAATAGGTTGAGTTTTGTTACCATGAATACATTTTTTTAAGTTATTCAAGACAATTAATTTGTTGCATTTCCATTTTTGGTGAAATATGGGGTTTCCTAGTCTAATGAGGTACAAAATTATCCGTGTTCATCTGTGTTCATCTGCGTTTAACCCACATTCCGTACCCCCCGGTGTCACAATCGGTAATTTTGGATTTTTGAATACATTAAAGGATGATTTTTATACAAAGAGATCGACATTTTAGGTAGCGATAGCGAAGCGCTGCTGCAAGCAGTTCGCTAATCCCAAATCCCCAAACGACCATTTTTCGTTGTGTGACAGTTTAGGGTGCGGAAGATGGGTTAGATGAACCCGATAATCTCTAGAAACTTAACCCCCCTTCCCTACAAGGGAATGGGGGTTTCAAAGCCTCTCCCCGCGTCGGGGAGAGGTTTGGAGAGGGGTTTATTTATACATTAAAAACTGTTCAAACATCCTCTTAGTTGGCTCTGACTTCAGTGATACTATGGGAAAAATTGAGTAGTCCGAATTGCATCGTCTATGGGCGTTGTATTGATGTTATTTTCCGTTTAAAACCCTTAACTTTAGATTGGTTTTATTGTGTTCACCTACTTAATTAAATCTAAAAACGCCACCATCGCCTTGCGCAATAACTAAAGATTGCCATAACTATAGCCCCAGAAAATAGTAGAGTAATTACACCACCAGGAAGGAAAGTGATAATACCCAATCCTCTCAGCATAAACAAGGAAACACTAATCCCCATGAGCATCCCAAAACCCTGGATTAATTTGCCATTTAAAGAAGATTGACTCACAGTATTTTTCTCTTAACTCGAATTTACACTCTGGAAAATGAACTTGAGACTAATTATCTGCAAAAACTTGATGAATGGACCTGTAATTAGAATTTAGTGAGTTAAACTCAATGAAATCATTAGGGTTAATCACTGAAAAAGTTACCAAAATCACTAGATCTGCATTATACTATGTCCAACTCAAATCTTAAAAATGTCGCTTACCCCACTCTACCGCTATTAGATACCCTCTGGAACCAAGATCAGCAAAGACGACTAATTCAGGGAGAAGTATTCACAGAAATTCGATCTCATACCCACTGGGGTGGTGCTGTTACTGCTTGGATGTATGTACCACTAGTTAGATCCCATGTCTGGCAACAAATTACAGATTACCCCCGTTGGGTCCAATATTTTCCCGATATTACCAAAAGCGAGGTTATATCCAGGGGAGATGTTAAACGTCTGTATCAGGCAGCACAAAAAGCCTTTTTATTTTTGACAGCCCAAGTAGAAATTTATCTGAGTGTGGTGGAAGTATTAGGACAGCAAATCCACTTTCAGATGGAAAAAGGTTCATTTACAGATTTTCACGCCAAGTTAGAACTTCAAGATATGGGTAATGGTACTCTGTTAGCTTATACGGTACAAGCCACCCCCAACATCCCTATTCCCGGGATTTTTATTGAACAAGCAATGAATTTGGAGTTACCAGCAAATCTGTGTAAAATGCGGCAGGTGCTTTGTAATCATCAATAATAGCAATGTCACAGGCAACAACTATTTTGGATTTTTGGTTTGGTCATCTAAATGACCCAAATTACGGGAAAATTCAACCGTTTTGGTTTGAAAAACAACCAGATTTCGATGCTAAGGTCTGCGACTTTTTTTTGGAAGATTACCAAAAAGCAGTAGCAGGATATTTACATGATTGGATGAATTCACCAGAAACCTGTCTAGCTTTAATTCTGTTGCTAGATCAATTTCCCCGAAATATGTTTCGCGATACTCCACAAGCCTTTGCAACGGACTGGGAAGCACTATCATTAGCGCAACACGCTACAAACAAAGGCTATGATAGAAAACTATTAGCTGTGCAACGCTGGTTTATATATTTACCCTTTGAGCATAGTGAAAATATAGGAGATCAGCGTAAGTGCATCAAACTATTTCAAAGTCTTAGCCATGATCCCTACAGTGCAAAAGCGATCGCATCAGCTTTTCAACACAAGGAAATAATTGCCCGATTTGGTCGTTTTCCCCATCGTAATGCCATTTTAGGACGTATTTCTACTCCAGAAGAAGAGGAATTTTTAGCTTCTACTGTTTAAGCTAAAAAAAATTGGCGTTGCTGATAGCCTGCGTGGCGTATCCCTGCGGGAGCCGGAGGCATTAGCCATATTGAGGTGAGGTACGAAATTCCCAAGTTGAACCTTTAAAACTCAAACCTCAGTGCGTCTTTGCTACGGCAGTCGCTCATGGGGGAAACCCCCAAGACCGCGCTGCCTCGCCTTTGCGTGAGACTAAAATTCATACCCTTAATCAGCAACGCCAAAAAATTTAATCTAAGCAATCATACATTAACTCTTATAGTATGTATTGATAAAACCAATGGTTTATTTCAATATATTTTTGATACTTTGCAGCAAGGCTTTACTCAAGTGTGGTAGTATAACCACCAAGGGTGTGTAACCTTGGTGACTTGACAAGAATATCAATATTTTACGGCAATATACTTTTCCTACTCAATAGCAAACCGTTAGTTTAACTGTGGTGATTTAACCTGTTGTTTTAGTTCAAACCTCGAAAAACATCATTTATTTTATGAACTTTTTAATTAATTCCGCGCTAACCTTAGCTTCTAATCAACTTAAATATTTTTCTCGTTTAAATAACTTCTGGCAGGTTTTTGATACTGCTTTTGGTACACAATACAACCGCAGCCTTGCGGAAATTCTGCGGTTACAGTGGGAATCTGGGGATTTTAGTCAACTTCCCCAAATAGAAGTTCTCGATAGTAGCATTCTTGGCGGTGCTAATGGCGCTTATGCTAGTAGTAAGAATAAGATTTATTTATCAAATACCTTTGTTGCTGCTGCTTCTTTAGCAGCTATTAGTGGGGTGTTGTTAGAGGAAATTGGGCATTTTGTAGATGCTAAAATTAACCAGACGGATAGTGCTGGAGATGAAGGGGCGATTTTTGCGGCTTTGGTCCAGGGTCAAAATCTGGATGTGGAGACTTTACGAGTATTAAAGGCAGAGGATGATCATAGTATAATTACTTTAAATGGGCAAAGCATACCAGTAGAGCAGTCAGTCAACCTAAGCATTTCCCCTAGTAATGTAACTCAAACGGAAGGAAATTTAGGCAATAAACCCTTTACCTTCACCGTCACCCGCACAGGTGACACCACAGGGACAAATAGTGTTAACTGGAGCGTAAATTCTCCTGGTAGTTTTGATGACTTTGCTAACATCACAGGTACTATTACCTTTGCACCTGGAGAAATATCAAAAGACATTATAGTTAATGTCAAGGGTGATCTTACTCAGGAAAACAATGAAACCTTTACCGTTAATCTCTTCAGTTTTAATAACAATGCAACAATTACCACAGCTACCGCAACGGGAACTATTACTAATGATGATTTAGCTTTAGCTACAATCCAACTGCCTTTCCCAATTAAACTAATTACAAAGCTTTCCCCATTACTTGTTGGTAATTTGCAGATAGTAGGTAACTATGCTTATGTAGCGACTGGATCTGATGGACTAGAAATTATAGACATCAGTGATCCGACTAATCCTATAATCAAGGGCAGATGGAATTATAATATTACTTCTGGTCTCGTAACTTCTGGCTATGTGTATGCAGTACAGGTAATAGGCAACTATGCTTATGCAGCTAGTGGTAGAGGATTAGAAATAATAGATATCAGCAATCCCACTGCTCCTACCCTCAAAGGCAATTATAATGATTCTGTCTGGAATGTGTCTGGCTTTGGTAGACGTGTGCAGGTATTAAACGACTATGCTTATATGGCTGCTGGTGATTCAGGACTACAAATCATAGATATCAGCAATCTCTCTAATCCTACCCTCAAGGGTAATTATGATACTGGCTATGCTAATAATGTACAAGTAATCGGCAACAATGCTTATGTCGCTGATGTATCAGGACTACAAATCATAGATATCAGCAATCCATCTAACCCTACCCTCAAGGGCAATTATAATATCACTGATTTCACTTATGATGTGCAAGTAGCAAGAAGCTACGCTTATGTCTCTAGTGGTACAGGACTACGAATCATAGATATCAGCAACCCCTCTAATCCTAGTCTTCAAGCCAGTTATGTTACTAAGAGAGAGGCTTACAATGTAGAATTAGTAGGCAATTATGCTTATGTATCTGGTGATAGCGGATTAGAAATAATAGATATCAGCAACCCCTCTAATCCCATCCTCAAGGGTTATTACAATTCAGGCAATATGCAAGTAGTAGGCAACTACGCTTACGTAGCTGGTACTTTTGGACTACAAATCATAGATATCACAGATATCACCAAAGCCATACCCAAGGGAAATTATGATACTGGAAACTATGCACAAAGTGTTCAGGTCGTAGATAATTATGCTTATGTATCCGCGTCTGATGCAGGACTGCAAATCATAGATATCACTGATCCGACCAAACCCATACTCAAAGGAGATTATGATACCCCAGGTTATGCCCATAATGTACAATTATTAGGCAACTATGCTTATGTAGCCGATGGACTTTCAGGATTACAAATTATAGATATCAGCAATGCTACTACTCCCACACTCAAGGGTAATTATGATACTCTAGGTTATGCCCATGATGTGCAAGTAGTAGGCAATTATGCTTATGTAGCCGATGGACTTTCAGGACTACAAATTATAGACATCAGTGATCCATCTGTTCCTAGCCTCAAAAAAAATTATAATACTCCAGGTGACGCTAATGATGTGCAAGTAGTAGGCAATTATGCTTATGTAGCCGATGGACTTTCAGGACTACAAATTATAGACATCAGTGATCCGACCAAACCCATACTCAAAGGCAATTATAAAAGCACCTATGCTGATAATGTGCGGGTAGTAGGCAAATATGCTTATTTGCTTGACGATTACTCAGGAATAGAAATTATAGATATCAGTGATCCAAGCAAACCAACACTCAAAAGCAAAGATGACTTTAGTTTTAGTTATGGTTATGACGTACAAATAATAGGCAATTACGCTTATGTAGTTGATGATCGAGAAATAAGGGTTATTGATGTGGGTGACTTTACTGATACTAACCAAGCACCCACCAACATCACCTTAAATAACAGCACAATTGCCGAAAATCAACCCATTAATACAAAAATTGGTAATTTCACCACCACAGATCCAAATACAGCAAACACCTTCACCTATAGCCTAGTATCAGGAACAGGTGATACAGATAATGATTCATTTATTATCGTTGGTAATAATGAGTTACAAACCAAAGCCGTATTTGACTATGAAACCAAAAACAGTTACAGCATTAGAGTCAAAACCACAGACCAGGGTGGGTTATCCTTTGAGAAACAATTAACTATTGGTATAACTGACGTTAACGAAACTCCCACCAACCAAGCGCCCACCAACATCAGCTTAAATAACAGCACAATCGCCGAAAATCAACCCATTAATACAGTGGTTGGTAATTTCACCACTACAGACCCAGATGAGGGAAACACTTTCACCTATACCTTGGTAAGCGGTACGGGAGACACAGATAATAATGTCTTCACCATTACCAATAATGAACTCAAAACCAACTCTGGATTTGACTATGAAACCAAAAACAGTTACAGCATTAGAGTCAAAACCACAGACCAAGGTGGGTTATCCTTTGAGAAACAATTAACTATTGGTGTAACTGACGTTAACGAAACTATTGCCAATCTAAGTATTTCTCCCAGTAATGTAACTCAAACAGAGGGAAATTCAGGTACAAAAGCCTTTACCTTCACTGTTACTCGCAGTGGAGATACCAGTGGTAGCAGCAGTGCTAATTGGGCAGTAACCGGGTCTGGTACTAACCAAGCAGATGGAGTTGATTTTGGTGGAACTTTTCCAACTAGCACGGTGGGTTTTGCAGCAGGTGAAACCACTAAAACTATCATAGTAGATGTGTTAGGAGACACCACTGTTGAGCCGGATGAAGGGTTTACAGTTACCCTTTCCAACCCGACCAATGCTACCATTACCACTGCTACTGCTGTAGGAACTATCCAAAACGATGATGTTGTTGCTCCTGGACTGGCGATCGCCCCTACCAATGCCATTCAAACAGAAGGAAATATAGGCACAAAAGCCTTTACT
>NZ_JAQMSE010000066.1:0-10486 GCF_028330045.1 Aphanizomenon sp. CS-733/32 | reverse complement strand
GGCTCTAATGTCGGTAATATTGCTGGAACTGGCTTAGGACTTTCCATCGTGAAAAAATGTGTAGATTTGCACCAAGGGGAAATTAATATAGATAGTCAAATAGGCAAAGGAACAACAGTTACAATTACCATTCCTTATTTACAGCCAATTGCAGATCAATGAGGTACAGGATATAACTGCAAAGCCAGATACCAGGCCAGTTTTACTCTTGACTCGGTGACTTAGTTAAATAATCATCAGCACCAAGTTCCATCCTTCGACGTAAATCAGACCAATCTAGCAGTTAAGAAAATTATTAGCTAGTAAAAAAAATCTCAGCTCTTCTATTGGTAAAGGATGACTGAAAAAATATCCTTGAATAACTTCACAATTATTTTGTTTCAACCAATTTACCTCTTCATTTGTTTCTACTCCTTCAGCAATAATATCAACCTTCAAAGTATTTGCTAACTGAATAATACTTTTTAGAATAGACTGTTTATTTTCAACTTTATCAACATTGATAATAAAATACCGATCTATTTTTAAATGACTAAAGGAAAATTCGTGCAAATATTTAAACGATGAATACCCTGTACCAAAGTCATCAATTGATACTTGAACTCCATAATTCTTTAAGGCATTTATTTTGTCTTTCACAAGTTCAATGTCTTGAATAAACACCGTTTCTGTGAGTTCTAACTCTAATAGTTCTGGGTTAAAATTTTCCTCGCTAAGGATATCATTAATTTTTTGAACGAAATTTTCTTGTCTAAACTGAAAAGGGGATATATTTATGGCCAATTTAAAATTAGCTAATCCTTCTGCTTGTAAATTTTTTAATTGCTGACAAGCTCTTCTTAAAATCCATTTCCCCAGAGGAATAATCAAACCTGATTGTTCAGCAATAGGAATAAATTCTGCTGGATAAATCATACCATATTCTGGATGTTGCCAACGGATCAATGCTTCAATACCAACCACTTTTTTAGTTGTAACATTGATTTGTGGCTGATAATAAAGTTGAAATTCTTTGTTCTCGATTGCCTGCAAAAAATCAGATTCTAAAATAAGTCTTCTAAAAACAATATCCAGAATTTCTTGATTATAAAAACGATAGAAATTACCATTTTCTAATTTACAATGCTCCAAGGTGACTTCTGCATAAGTTAGCAGTTCTCCTAATTGCAGCGCATCATTTGGATAACAAGCAATTCCAATTTTAGCTTGCACAGATATTTCCTGCTCATTAACAATTAAAGGTTGTGACAAACTATCTAAAATTTGTTGAGAAATATCACCAGCAATACTCCCATCTTCCACTGGCTTTAACAACAATGCTAATTGGTCATTTTCTAAATAAGCCATGAAACCAATAATCTGATTGGAAGAGTTTAGCTTATGTAATTGTGCAGCTACATCCTTCATTAACAAGTGTTTAAAACTTGAGTTGAATAATAATTTACTATGATAAACCAAGTTTATATCAATTAGTAACAACGGCAAAAATTGATTTTGATTGTCAGCTTGAAGACGGTTCTGATTAAAATACTCTTCTAAAAAAATTTGATTGGGTAAACCAGTTGAATTATCATGACGCATTAGATTATATATCTCAGTTTCCATTTGCTGAATCTGAGTTTTATAACGTTGGGTTAATAGTTGACGTTTTTCTAATCGTGTAGAAATAGCCTTAAGTAGTTCATTAACCTCAAAAGGCTTAGTTAAATAGTCATCTGCACCCAGTAGCATACCTTGACGCCGATCACGGTGTTCTGCTTTAGCAGTCAGAAAAATAAAAGGAATTTCTGCTGTCAGTGGCTTTCGACGTAGTGCTTCAATAAATCCATGTCCATCTAATTTAGGCATCATCACATCGCAAAGAATTATGTCTGGGTGATGTTTATCTACCATGCGTAGTCCTTCTAATCCATCTGCTGCGGTGACGGTAATAAACCCATTTAGCTCAAGAATCTCCTGAATATTTTCTCTGATTTGACGCTCATCTTCAATAATCAAAATCATACTCATATAAGTAAATGGACATTAAAAATTATTGTTATGAGAAGGGAATAGAAAGGAACAGGGAACAGAGAAGAGGTTTTGGGTAACTTTACTTTTCGTTATCTGTCGGGATAGCTAAAACCCGATTTTAACATTTGCCAGTGATTTTTGCATCCTTACAAGTCAGAAATTATTCTATTTCTGTAGCTTAGTTAATACTACTATTGCATAGCTCAGAAATTATAGTTAATCTATGTATTTTCCAAAAATTAACTGTATAAAATATATAGTATGGGGATTCCTATATAGAGCTTGCTGATAGCGTAGCGTGGCGTTAGCCATATAAAGCCAAAACCGCTTATTAATAAAGGTTTTACAGATTTTTATCTCCAAAAAGTGCCAGGTTTTGGCCGATGGTGTCTCAAAATAGATGCATTTTTCCTTGTCGGATTTAGAAAATTGAGGATATCCAGATAGTTGAAACTGTCACCTGTCCCCGTGGCGTAGCACCTGTCACCTCCCCTCACAGACAACTTATTCAGCAAACCCTATGTAATGTAAAAGCCAAAATTCTGAAAGACAACCATTCTCTGCAACCGTGATCTAAAATAGAGTCTTGTACACAATATTTTTAGAGTTGTCGAAAGTCTGCAACTACAAATACTGTGTGAACAAAAAATAAGTTTATTTTACACATTTCAATTCTATGAAAGCAGAAGTAATTGAATTAATAACAACGGTTTTCCATGTTTTAAAAGTTAATTTGCGCTGGATGACTTGGAATTTATTTTTGGCTTTTATCCCTTTGGCTTTAAGTGTTTGGCTATTTCGCAAAAACCGCGGAGGTTCATGGATTTGGTGGCTAGGATTTTTGAGTTTCTATGCTTTTCTACCAAACGCACCTTATTTATTAACTGATGTTATTCATTTAATAGATGATATCCGGCGAGTTCAGTCAGTATGGATGATTACATTAGTGTTAATACCTGTGTATTTTGTCGTCATTTTTGGCGGATTTGAAGCCTATGTTATATCTTTGATCAATTTGGGCTACTATTTACACCGAACGGGTAAAAGCAAATGGATTTTTTCTGTGGAATTAATGACTCATGCTCTTTCTGCTGTTGGTATTTATTGGGGACGATTTTTACGGTTTAACAGTTGGGACTTTATTACTCAACCAGATGCGATAATCACCAAAGGTATAGAGGAAATACTTGGTAAACAGCCGTTGGTCATTATTATGATTACTTTTGTAATTCTTTGGGGTCTGTATTGGTTTATGAAACGAATTACTTTGGGTTTTGTTAACAATGGTGCTAACTCACAACTAAATGATCATCATATTCACAATACTAACTAATGACATACAGCAGAATTCAGGAGTCAGGAGTGAAATTGGTTTGCTGTTCCAATACTTGTCAGTTAAGCTCAAAAAATAGAATTACCTAGATTGGGTTGTGGAACGTAAACGTTTGCGGAGCAATCGGAACGTTCACGAAGTGTGGCGATGTAGGAGCCATAGCCATAACCCAACATTTACCAGTATTTGTTGGGTTGCTGTCCGACTTTGAATTTAGATTCTATAACTTATTAATCTACTGTAAATTGAATATCCCTGATTTCTTAAAGAAGTTGGGTATATCAACAAAAAATTCCTATTTAGATTTAAAATAGAAAAGCAAATATAAAAAACTATAAAAAGTGAAATTGGTGAAACAGCGATTAGATACATTATTAGTAGATTTGGGATTATGTGCTTCCCGTCAACAAGCACAGCGGCTAATTCAAGCTGGAGAAGTAACTGTCAATCAACATAAAATTGATAAAGTCGGGACAGAAGTGGATATTACCGCCCAAATTCAAGTTAAAGAACGTCCTCCTTTTGTGTCTCGTGGTGGGGAAAAACTGGTCAAAGCTTTAGAATGTTTTGGAATTTCTGTAACTAACAGAATTTGTTTAGACGGGGGAATTTCTACAGGTGGCTTTACTGATTGTTTATTACAAGCCGGCGCAAAACAAGTTTATGGTGTAGATGTTGGTTATGGACAAGTTGACTGGAAAATCAGAAATGATGAACGAGTAATTTTAAAAGAACGGACGAATTTACGTCAACTACAACCAGGGGAATTATATGCTGAAAATGCCATATTTCCTGATTTGATAGTTGTGGATGTTTCCTTTATTTCTTTAACTAAAATTTTGCCGGCAGTATGGCAATTAACACAAGCTCCCAGAGAGGCTGTGTTGCTGGTAAAACCACAGTTTGAGGTTGGCAAGTCTCGCATCGGCAAAAAAGGCGTTGTCCGCGATTCTGATGACCAAGGAGATGCAATTTTTAATGTGATGAAAGGGGCGTTAGAATTAGGATGGAAATATCAGGGTTTAACTTATTCACCAATAACAGGCCCTGCGGGAAATATTGAATATCTTTTATGGTTGGGAATGGAAAGCGAAATTATCCCTCCAACTTTAGCAGCAATTCAAGAAATTACTAAACAAGTCATGCAGGAGTTTGGGAAAAAATGATGAGTAATCAAGGTTTTAGTTGGTGTTTTGGGTTGGTACTTACTTCGCCTCTAATCTTGTCATCATCGTCACCTCCTAAGTAAAGTTCTAGAGCTAACAAGGTCTTGTATGAGTTGACATAGACCTAATGGCTATTTATCTGTTTTTTATCTGGCTATTAATGTCAGTTGCTAGTCAGGCGACGGGTGAAATCGCTACCATTACACAGAGTAAATGCGTAGTTGTAGCTCTTGGGGGATGGTATCGTTAGGCTCGTTAAAAGAATTGCTCAGTATCAGTACAGGCAAAAAAAGTTGTGAAAATTGACAAATTAAAGCTATGATTTATTACATCAACGTAATATAATACAAAGTGAGTTGGGAAATAGAATATACGAATGAGTTTGATATTTGGTGGCAAACTCTTAGAGAAGAGCAACAAGATGATATTGTCAGCGTTGTTCAACTACTTGAAGAAAAGGGAACACAATTACCCTTTCCTTATTCATCCGATGTCAAAGGTGCAAAAAACTCTCACCTGAGAGAGTTACGTATTCAAAGTCGCGGTAAACCAATCAGAGTATTTTATGCTTTTGATCCGCGACGAGTGGCAATTTTACTTATTGGTGGAGATAAAACAGGAGATAAGCGATTTTATGAAAAGTATGTTCCCATAGCAGATCGTCTTTATGAAGAATATCTCCAAGAAATTAGTCGGGAGGGTTTAATATGACAGGACATAAAAAGTTTAGTAATCTTACTAAAGATTTATCGGCAGAAAGAAAAGCCAAAATTGCTACTCAAACAGCTAAATTAAAAGAGGAAATGGCATTAGCTGAATTACGCCAAGCTTTAAAAATATCTCAAGCTCAATTAGCTGAAAAGTTGCAAATTAAACAACCTGCTATTTCTAGATTAGAGAATCGTACTGATATGTATGTTAGTCATCTCCGACAAGTTATTGAAGCTATGGGAGGAGAGTTGAAAATAACGGCAATATTCCCTGATGTGGAAGTGACAATTACTAATTTTGAAGATTTGGCGATGGAGATTGATAAGTAGGATTTAAAAATAGAGCGAAAGCTGAGATGTTTTAGCTTTGAGAGTTTTGCTAAAATGTAAATGGCTATAAAACAAGGAAATATTCAGCTATGACACTTGCTAATTTATCAATTCCTCAACAATATACACTTGATATTGAACCAGAAGGACGTTTGACTTTACCTAAAGAAATCCAAAAAATGCTGAATTTAGAATCAGGAGATAGATTAATTTTAACTCTGGAAGATAATGGAAAACTCCAATTAGTCAGCCTCAAACAACAAGTTAAAAAATTAAGAGGTTTATTAAAAGATAAATCACCTGATAGAAACTTAGTAGATGAACTTATCCAGGAACGCAGACAGGAGTATTTAATTGAATAAATCTGTGTTAGATGCTTCTGCCTTTTTAGCTTATCTTAGAGATGAAACCGGAGCGGAAATTGTAGAAAATGCGTTGATTGATGGGTGCTATATCAGTATTATTAATTGGGTAGAGGTATTGTCAAAAGTTGTTGATTTAGGAGAATCACCAGAGGAAATTATTAAACGATTGAGAGATGAAGGATTATTAGAAAATAGTCTAGAAATTATTGCTTGCAATGAGGAAGATGCTATAACTATAGCTAAATTTCGACCTTTAAGCAAAAGTGCAGGATTATCATTAGGAGATCGTGCTTGTCTTGCTTTAGGTAAACGCCTGAATTTACCTGTATTAACAGCAGATAAAGTTTGGAGTAGTTTATCTCTGGGAATTACAATTAATTTAATTCGTTAACGCTCAAACTCATTTATACTTTCGGTAAATTTCGCTAACGCTTCTGCTGCTAATGCTTCCAACTTACCATCTGCAATATCACGTTCTATCTGCTCATCCCAAAGTTCATAATCTAGGTTTAAAAACCATTGTCTCAGTTTCTCAAAATCATGAGATGGAAGTGAGAGAATTGCAGTTTCAATTTGTTCAAGCTGTGACATAAATAGTTTTTACCTCTTTATTCTTGAGAAAATTATAGCTTTATTTTGTCCTAGAGTTTAATCCTTGATCTCAGTGTATTTATTTTACTATACTATTAATAATTCTATTTGCACATTTATGACAACTACTAAATTTCCTGAGTATCATTGTATGATTATCCCACCCCCCAATTCCCAAAGAGCGATACATTTGCTAAAATTGCAATCATCATAACACCAATTAATCACTATGTACTCCACCAATCCACACCAAGAACTCTTACAAGCGATCTCCAACCTTAGCGATAGCGAAGCGCTCCGTAGGAATCAACAAATCCCACTTGTCTTGCAATTTATCTCATCCCTAGAAACACCTGTTAACAATTATCCAACTTCAGCTAAAACAGTTTTAGAACGAATGGGTGGTTATCCCAAATTTTTACTAGAAGGATCAGGAGATTTGTCAGATAGAGATGTACGCAAAAAAGCGATCGCTGACAGAATTCAGGCAAGACATCAAACAAGAACTCATGAATAATTATCCCCTGATTCTAATTGATACTGGAATTGTTGTTGCCTTCTCTCAACCAAAATCTGATTCATAATTTGCTGCTTCAAGGAAGCCGCCGCAACTGAAGCAATAATTTCCCAATCTTTTTCTGTCAACATTACCCCAAGCAGTTCGCGTAAAACCTGATGATTAGAAATAAACTCTTCACCAAAAAATTCATCCCTCCGCAACACAATTTGAATATGTTCTCTAACATTAGGTGTAGGTAGCCTGAATCTTTCCAGCAACTTCTCTCTGGCGGTAGCAGATACTATAGAAGTGGCAGTTCCTAAATTCCAATCTTTAAGCAACAAACGCACTTCTCGATTCAAAGAAATCCGCAAAGTTTTTAAACGATAAAACAATTCGGGATTAAGTAATAGTTGACTAAAACCAGAACCCCAATCTAAACCAGCACCAATATTACCCCCTACTTCTTCCTCAGCTTTAATGCTTTTTCTCAACCATTCTTCATTAAGTAATAAATCCATCGGGTTTGCTAATTCTTGGTTAGAGGTGAACGGAATATAATTAGATTCTTGCTGACTCATTACTTACCCTCACTGCTTTTGTTATAAGAACGCCATACACCGTACTCAAAATAAACCGTGATTTTTTAGCAGCTTGACAGATAAATGTGTTTGATGGTATAAACAGTAAAGATTCGTTATACCAGATTTTGTTTATGCTTGATAAGGTTGTTGACGCATTAATTGGGGAAACAGTACATAAAGTCTTAGATAAATTAAAGTATAGCGAAATACGATTACGATTGTTAAATAAATTTGGTTTAAAACCAGATACACCACCAAATGATTTTGATGGTGTTTATGTTTATACTTTAATTGAGTATGGTGTAGGTAAACAAAAAGTTATTTTACAGTTAATTTTACAGTTATTTAAAGAAAAAGAAATTAAAGAAGAGTTTCAGCAAGCATTTAGTCAAAATAGAAGTTTTAATATTCAAACATTAGATAATTTTATTCAAAGTTCTGATATTGGCAATAAAATCAAACATCAAAATATTGATTATCGCCGAGAATTGACTGAATTTGCCCGGTTATTTGTAGAAATTGCCAAACGAGCCAGAACAGCAACGGAAATTTTACAAGACCATAAATTAGAGAGTTTACAAAATAGTTTAAATCCTTTAGCAGAAATTCAAAAACAAATTACCCAATTAGCACAAAGTCAACAGCAATTATTACCACATGGGGAAATTCCCAGAGAAACGGAATTAGCTAAACAATTGAAAAAATGGTTTGAAACACTGGGTTATAAATTTGAAAATTACGAAGTCTTAGAAAAAGAATATTTTGAATGGATTATTAATATTCCCCATCCACTAGGAGGATATTACCGCATTTTAATTCACGGAGTAGAAGCAGAAGCAGGAATTAATGATATTAATGCAGTTAAAACAATCGTAGAAACTCAAAAAGTTGATCAAGGTTGGATTGTTGCACCGCGTCGAGTTAGTAAAGCAGCTAGAGAGACAGTTGAAAAATCAGAAAAAAAACAGATTTTTTGTTATACCTTTGATGAATTAATCGAAAAAAAAGCTGATTTTAATGGTTATTTTAATTGGTTAGAAACAGAAGTTAAAAGCCGAGGAATTGATAAATATTATGTTCCCTTGGCTTGTACTAAAGAAGAAATTGATTTAGTAACTAAACGTCATATTGGCGTTAGTCATTATGGTAAAGAAGACGATTGGATTGAGGGTTATATTAATCAATGGTTAGATGACCCAGTTAAAGAACATTTATCGGTTTTAGGGGAATTTGGTACAGGTAAAACTTGGTTTGCTTTCCATTATGCTTGGTTGGCTTTGAAAAAATATTTAGAAGCAAAAGAGAAAGGTACTCAAAGACCGCGTATTCCTTTAGTGATTCCTTTAAGAGATTATGCTAAGGCGGTGAGTATTGAATCTCTATTTTCTGAGTTCTTTTTTCGTAAACATCAAATTGATTTACCTGGATATTCTGCCTTTGAACAACTTAACGGCATGGGGAAATTATTATTAATTTTTGATGGCTTTGACGAAATGGCCGCACGGGTAGACCGTCAAGCAATGATTAATAATTTCTGGGAATTAGCAAAAGTTGTGGGAACAGAAGGAACAAAAGCAATTTTAACCTGTCGGACTGAACATTTCCCCGAAGCATTAGAAGGACGCAGCCTGTTAAATGCAGAATTACAAGCATCTACTTCTAATCTCACAGGAGAACCACCCCAATTTGAAGTTTTAGAATTAGAAAAATTTGATGATCAACAGATCAAACAGGTACTTAATTTTAAAGCCACACCAGAAACCGTTGATAGTATCATTAATAATGAACAATTATTAGATTTGGCACGTCGTCCGGTAATGATTGATTTGATTATGGAAGCATTACCGGATATTGAAGCTGGTAAACCTGTGGATATTTCCCGTGTTTATCTCTATGCAGTGCGTCAGAAAATGGCACGGGATATTAAAGCTGACCGCACTTTTACCTCAATGGCAGATAAATTATATTTCTTGTGTGAATTATCCTGGGAAATGCTGTCGAATGACAAAATGAGTTTAAATTATAAAGAATTTCCAGATTTAATTCGTAGTTATTTTGGTGAAACGGTACAGGAACAAAAAGATTTAGATCATTGGCATTATGACATGATGGGGCAAACCATGTTAATTAGAAATGCTGATGGTGATTATTATCCTGCCCATCGTTCATTATTGGAGTTTTTTGTCTCCTATAAATTGGGACGAGAATTAGGGATTTTAGCAGCAGATTTTCAGGAAGTTGTGGAGGTTCTTCCCTACGACCAAGGAACAACAGATTTAAGTCAAACTTTCGGGAAAACTCTATTAGCCAAAGCCGTCTTAGATTTAATGTTTCCCATGTTGTCAACAACAGCAAATCAACGGTTATTAACAAAAGTTAAAGCCACTAAAGGTAAAACTGAAACAGTAGCAGGTTACTGTGGTAGTAATGCGGTACAGTTGCTACTCAAAGGTAGTCGGTTGGCGTTAGAAAAACAGGATTTGAGTGAGACAGTTATACCTGGTGTGAATTTTGGTTTGGCTAGTTTGTATAATGTCAACCTGACGGGGGCAAATTTAACAGAGACTTTTTTTGCTAAGGCATTAGGATCAGTTTATTCCCTTGCTTATAGTCCAGATGGAAAATACCTGGTTACAGGAGATAGTAAGGGTAGAGTCCAAATTTGGAATGCTTTAACAGGAAGAGAAATATTGACTCTTTTGGGTCATAGCAGTGGGGTTATGTCAGTAGCCTGGAGTGGAGATAGTCTGACCTTGGCTAGTGGTAGTGATGATAAAACGGTGAAACTGTGGGATGTCCAGACTGGGGACTGTGTGCGAACCCTAGAGGGTCATAGCAGTGTGGTTATGTCAGTAGCCTGGAGTGGAGATAGTCTGACCTTGGCTAGTGGTAGTG
>NZ_JAQMSE010000065.1:0-11293 GCF_028330045.1 Aphanizomenon sp. CS-733/32 | reverse complement strand
GTTTAACAGCTAAACGCCCAGAAGATGAGCCAGTGCGGTCTTGGGGTTTCCCCAAGTAGAGCAACTGGCGGTATCAGGACGCACTTTTGTGCAAACGTACTGAGTCTGGGAACTTGTGCAAACAAGATATTAAGATTGTGAGATCTTAAGAATCCCCGTGTCTTTAGACCGGGGAGTGTCAACAACATATATCCCCCATTTCTCAAAGAAGTCGGGGATTTGGTCGTTGGTAGACCATAATATTTGTTAAACTAAGACTGAGAAAAGCAAAATTTATTTAATTTATTTATAGCGGTATGCACTTGAATGAGATACAGAATCTACAGTAAAAGCCTTATGGCAAGAGACTCTTAACTCCTGACTCCTAATCCTGAATGGGCGCAGGTCCTGCGCCCCTACCTCCTGACTTCTGCTATATGACTTTCTCCCCTCCGTTGATTTCTCAATCAGATCCTCCCCTTCCCCCTTGGGAAAATCTGCCGACAATGTATGATTTACCTAGTGAAAACCCAGAGGAAAAAGGTTTGCCAGACGAATTTCATTTTTTACAACCTTTACTTTTATATCTGACCTTTCAACCTCTAAATTGGAGTCCAGAACTCATTTTTAGTGCTGCTGATATGAATCTTTATTATGATCTTCAGCATCCTTTATGGTATAAACGTCCAGATTGGTTTGGTGTCGTTGGCGGATCAAGATTATATCATGGTCAAGATTTGCGTTTAAGTTATGTTACTTGGCAAGAACCAGCAAATCCTTTTGTGGTAGTAGAATTATTATCTCCTGGTACAGAAGATGAAGATTTAGGAAACACAAAAACTGCTCAAGGTAAACCTCCTACAAAATGGGAAGTTTATGAAAGTATTTTGCGAATTCCCTACTATATTGTTTTTAGTCGCTATACCAATGAACTCCGCGCATTTCATTTAGTTGGTGGTCATTATGAACCAATGAATTTGACTACAGGGCGATTACTAATGCCTGAATTAGAGTTAAGTTTAGGATTATGGCAAGGTTCATTTCGAGGTATTTCTAAATTGTGGTTAAGGTGGTTTACTCTCGAAGGAGAATTAATTCCTGAACCGAGTGAAGAAGCTATTACTGCGATTGAAGAAGCTACTGCTGCGGTTGAAGAAGCTGCTGCTGCGACAAGACGAGCTATTATAGCTGAACAAGAAGCAACTGAAGCGAAAAGAAAAGCCGAAAAATTAGCAGAAAAGTTACGTCAATTAGGTATTAATCCTGATGAATCTGATGATGATTTATAGGCTAGAACACCGATTTAATAATCTGTAAAATGGGAATTTTTTGTAGGGACAGTGCTACCGTGACTGTCCCAAAACACTATCAAGGAAACTTACAGGTTTCATGAGATGTTTTTAATCATTAACTGACAATAAACCGGGGGGAGGAGTAATTTCAACTCGACGGGTTGCTAAATCAACAACAGGAACAATTTCCATCACAAAAGGAATTAAAACTGTTTTTTGTTCTTTATCAGTTTTAAATTCTTCATGGTTGGTGACAAAATCAGGATCAAATTTAACCTCTAATAAATCATGACCTGAAGGTAATATATCCACCACCGTTCCCACAAATTCCCCAGAGGATTGCATAAAGACTTGCAACCCTAGCAAATCTAACACATGAAATTCACCTTCTGCCAATTCTGGGCGATCGCTCACCGGCACAAAAAACCGACAATCACGCATATTTTCAGCTTGATGGCGATCGCTCACTCCCTTCAATTTAATCACATAGAGATTCTTATTCTCAAGATACCTTCCATGTAACAACTCCACCACTTCCAGTTCCGTTTCCCCTGGACGCAACAACCACCGGTTTCCCGGTTCTTCAAAGCGTTCAGGAAAATCAGTATTCGGATAAACCCGCAACTCCCCACTTAAACCTTGTGGTGCAACAACTTTGCCAATTTCCAACCAATCATCAAGGCTGGGGATTGGGGATTGGGGACTGGGGACTGGGGACTGGGGCCTAGGAGACCCCGCCCCTAGATTCTTCTTTGTGTTCTTTGCGTCTTCGTGGTTCATTTCTCTTACACACTTACAGCCGCAACTTCATAAACCTGTTCAGCAACTTTCGCTAAACGCTGCATACCGATAGTAATTTCCTCATCACTACCAGTTAAACTAATTCGCAGACATTGATGTTTGTGTTTCCATTCCTCCTTCAAACCAGGGAAGAAACTACTACCAGGAACAACAATCACACCCACCTTCTTTAATTCCTGGTAAAATTCCCAATCAGTCATCGGTAAATCTTGCAACCACAACCAACCAAAAATCGCTCCTTCACCACGATGTAAGAACCAAGGTAAATTTTTCGGCATTGCTGCTTCCAATGTACTTTCCAACACATCAAACTTTTGCTGATAGAAAGGACGAATCACATTTTCCGCGATATGGGCTAATGTCCCTGATTCTATCGCGCGGGCAGCGATCGCTTGACCATATCGAGAAGAATGAATCCCCACATTAGTTTGGAAACATTCCAAAACCTGAATCAGATTTTCATCCCCAATCGCTACCCCAATCCGTTCCCCAGGCAATCCCGCCTTTGATAAACTCATACAGTGGAGAATATTTTCCCCAAATACCGGAGTCATTTCCGTAAAATTCAAAGCCGGGAAAGGGGGTGCATAAGCAGAGTCAATCAGCACAGGCACATCATAAGGTGCAGCTAAAGCGGTGATCTTATTCACCTCATCATTAGTTAAAACATTACCAGTTGGATTACAAGGACGGGAAAAAATCACACAACCCGTATTTTCAGTAATCGCAAGTTGATTAAAATCAGGACGATATTTAAATCTATGTGCGTCTGCGTCAATATCCAGAGTAGGCTTATAAGCAACCAAAGCCTCTGGAAACAAACAAACACCACCATAACCAGTATAATCTGGACTTAAAGGCAGGACAATTTCTTTCAAACTGCCATCGCTAGTATAGCCACCAAAAGCGTTAGCGGCGTAAAAATAGATAGTTTGACTACCCGCAGTAATTAAAATGTTCCGCTCAGTTAAACTTAACCCATAACGCTGGTTAAAATCCTTGACAATAACCTCAATTAATGGTGAATAACCTTGACTTGAACCATAACGACAAACAACTTCACCGTATTCAGAACTAGCTAATAAATCCGCCGTACAATCGCGCCATAACTGTTCTACCTCTGGTAAAATCAACGGATTGCCAGCACTCAAATTATATAATTCCTGTCCCTTACTAGCTCTGAGGGTTTCGTTAATATCTTTCATAATCGCTCTTACGCCAGTTAAGTTGGACATTTGAGCGCCAATTTTCGTAAGGGCAGGTTTTATCATGTTTGTTACAGACTGAATTAATCGCAAAAGTGGATAAATTAAAAAATGGTTGCAGCTCAGACAAAATTTATTATAGTTGCCAAAACAGCCACTGCCTTTAACTAATTTAAACCAGTGAATGCGATTTTAACAAACTCTGATAGTTAATAAAGCCCCACTTGTGAAGGTGGGGGGTTTCTCATGTGATAGGTACTAATGTACTACACAGGAAATAATTTGACAAGTAATTAAAAATTCTCCTCTGTAGGGACTCTGCGCCTCTGCGTGAGATAAAATTACGTAAATTCCCCAAGGAGAATCAAATGGAAGTCAAAGCCGCAGTAGCGTACACCCCAGGTAAACCCCTCGCAATCGAAACCGTACAATTAGCACCACCACAAGCAGGGGAAGTATTAATTGAAATTAAAGCCAGTGGGGTTTGTCATACTGATGCTTTTACCCTTTCCGGTGATGATCCTGAAGGTTTATTTCCGGCGATTTTAGGACATGAAGGCGCTGGTATAGTTGTCGAAGTAGGGGTTGATGTCAAAAGTCTTAAACCAGGAGATCATGTAATTCCTTTATACACCCCTGAATGTCGGCAATGTGATTATTGTTTAAGCTTCAAAACCAATCTCTGTCAAGCAATTCGTGGTACACAAGGACGGGGGTTAATGCCCGATGGTACTAGCCGTTTTAGTATCGGTGGCGACAGGATTCATCATTATATGGGTACATCCACTTTCGCTAATTATACGGTATTGCCAGAAATTGCCGTAGCCAAAATTCGGGAAGATGCACCTTTCGATAAAGTTTGTTATATCGGTTGTGGTGTCACAACAGGAATTGGTGCAGTTATATATACAGCTAAAGTAGAACCGGGCGCAAATGTAGTAGTTTTTGGTTTGGGTGGAATTGGTTTAAATGTGATTCAAGGGGCGCGAATGGTAGGCGCAAATAAAATTATTGGTGTAGATATTAATCCCAATAAACGCGAATTAGCGGAAAAATTTGGAATGACCCATTTTGTGAATCCCCAAGAAGTTGCAGGTGATTTAGTTCCTTATTTGGTAGATTTAACAAACGGTGGTGCTGACTATTCATTTGAATGTATTGGTAATGTCAATATCATGCGTCAAGCTTTGGAATGTTGTCATAAAGGTTGGGGTGTGAGTGTGATTATTGGTGTTGCTGGTGCGGGTAAAGAAATCAGCACTCGTCCCTTTCAATTAGTAACTGGCAGGGTTTGGAAAGGTTCAGCCTTTGGTGGTGCTAGAGGGCGGACAGATGTGCCGAAAATAGTAGATTGGTATATGGATGGGAAGATTAATATTGATGATTTAATTACTCATGTAATGCCGATTGAAAGGATTAATGATGCTTTTGATTTGATGCACAGGGGGGAGTCTATTCGGAGTGTGGTGACTTTTTAGGGTTTTGATTTCGCGCAAAGACGCTAAGGAGCAAAGGCGCAAAGGAAGAAAGGAGTTAGAATGAATTTGGGTTATTACTAAGAGGTCAGCAATCTTACAAAACCTTCCTGCTCAAAATGACGATCTGTAGTTAGAGATTCCATTACATTTCTGCGGCGCATCAAAACGAAACTGACAGCATCGCACAACGAGTATGATTTATCCATGCGATTCATCAGGAGATTGACGGATTCTTGATGCAGTTCTTCATCAACCCATATTGTCTCAATATCGGGATTATCCAGTAAATCAGTTATGAAATTCAGAGATTCAATTCGTGGTAAATTCCGAACTTGAGCTAGTGCGACAAATTCGGATAGAACATAGCTATGGGTTAAGAAGGTATTTGCTGCATCGAAAGCTTTGATGGCGCTAAGATGTTGTGGCTCGCCGTTATGGATGTAACACAGTAAGCCTGATGTATCCAGAAATATCACTATGCAATTTCTCCAAGTTCATTGGCGTATGCTTTGGCGAGGTCAGTGTCAATGCTTTCATTGTCTGCACCTGTTGCATATCCAAGAGATATTATTCCAGCATGACGGCGAAATCGTTGGCGGGCAGATGCTTTTTCTATTTCATTGCGTAGTTTTGGTTTGATGGGATGTTTATGTTCTTTTAGGGAGGCGATCGCCCATTCAGTGATGGTTGTACCTGCTAATTCAGCGCGATGTCTGAGTTCAGCATAGTCGGCATCGCTAAGTTCTAGGGTGAGGACTTGACTCATTAGGTTTCATTTGAAAAGCTATCTTTTTATGATAAATCATTTTTTAAAATTCTTGATGGCTTAAATGATGGGCGATAGCGGTGCTACCATAGGCTATTGTGAATATGCTGTTTTGATTGACGCTAAATTCAAAGGGGCTATCGGTATGCTCATCACTGGACATTTCAATTTGATTTGGGATACCATTATGCCCGATGGTACTGTTGAAAAAAGTCCATACTGTAAATGGAAATAGTTCTGACTCAGTTGCAGCCATTAAAGAAGCAAGTTCGATTATAATTAATTCAAGGTTACTAGGTTTTAATTATGCAGACACAAAAGGCGAAAGAATCCGCTGTAAACCTGAATGATCATCTTTATGAAACTGATTTTTACGCCTGGACTCAACAACAGGCTAATTTATTACGTTATCAGCAATGGAATCAAGTTGATTTAGTTAATTTAATTGAGGAAGTTGAATCTTTGGGGAGAAAGGAACGCCAAGAATTAAGAAATCGTTTGAGTGTTTTAATTGGACATTTATTAAAGTGGGAATATCAATCATCAAAACGTAGTCGCAGTTGGTTAGCAACCATTCGGATTCAACGCCGGGATATTATAAAATTACTGAATGAAAATCCTAGTTTGCAGTCTTCTCTAGAAGTAGCACTTCAGGAAGCTTATGAAAATGCGAGGGATTTAGCATCAGGAGAAACCAATTTACCTTTATTAACTTTCCCTCCTCAATGTCTATATTTATGGGAAGATATAATTAACTTAAACTTTTATCCCGGTGAATCTGCAAATGATGATATGATGCAATAATCGGCTTTGCTAAATTGAAAAGTCTCAAATTTTTACTCTCTGCGCCTCTGCGCCTCTGCGTGAGGTAAAATCATCATTCTCCCAACCTTTCAAACAACTTCGCTAACATCACGTTAGAAAATATAAAACCATCGGGATCGCTAAAACGCAACCTATCCCCAACAGTCTTCACCCAACCTTGGGCAAAGTATGGTTGCAAACAGCTTTGAATTTTCTCTACTTGATGATTGCCAAAATTTACCGCTAGGGAATTTAAACTGATTCCTTCGGCTAACCGTAACCCTAACATGAGAGTTTCTAACAAAACATCTGCCTTTGGTGTGACTTCACAATCAATCACAGCACCGGTTTTTAACCATTGGTAATATTCCTGGGTTTTGCGGGGACGGGTGAAGCGTTTACCTTGAATATAACTGGCTGCACCCATGCCAAAGCCATAATAGGGACGATTTTGCCAATAAACTCGATTATGCTGGCATTGATGTCCTGGTTGGGCATAGTTGGAAATTTCGTAATGTTCGTACCCAGCATCAGTTAAGGTTTTTTGCCCCAGTTGATACATTTTGACTGTGGTTTCATCTGTGGGTAAAGGATGATCTCCCGGTTTGTAATAACGATTGAAGGCTGTTCCTGGTTCAATAGTCAGGTCATAGATGGAAATGTGAGTTGGTGTAGCTGCTACTGCTTGGGTTAAGGAATCTTGCCATTGCGCTAAGGACTGGTGCGGTAAGCCAGAAATCAAGTCTAAGCTAAATTCGGGAATCTCCACCTTGTGAATTAACTCTATAGCTGTAAATATATCTACAAGGGAATGCGATCGCCCAGCAGTTTTTAACAATTCTTCTTGGAAGGCTTGGACACCCAAACTGACGCGATTTACTCCTAAGCTGCGATAACCAGCAATATGTGCGAAATCAAAGGTCCCTGGGTCAACTTCCATAGAGATTTCTACCCCGGAGGCCATGCCAAATCGCTGTTCTAAGGTTGTCAATATAGATTGCAACTGTGCTGTTGATAATAACGAAGGAGTCCCACCACCAAAAAAAATTGTTTCTAAAGGTTGACCATAAGTTGGTGCAATTCTGATTTCTTGACATAAAACTTCAACATATTCGCCAATTGTCCCAGAATTTTCACCCCGTGAGCGATCGCCCACTACAAATACCGGAAAATCGCAATAAAAACACCGTCGCCGACAAAAGGGAATATGCACATAAGCAGAACCGGGCATCCCCCAACCAACATCTTTTTGACTCATGTTGAAAAATAGTGAAGTTAATTTAATCTGACTGTTAAAAATAATGAAAATGAGGAGTTAGTTTACAACTTTTTATCCTTTTTCCCTAAAAATAAAAATAATATGCAGTAAAAACCCTTTGGTTATAATGTTGGCATATTCTGTCTGCCTGAGCAGCTAAGATCATTCCATCACAACAAAGGACTCACCTGAGTTCGGTGTTAGGGGTTTCTCCTTCGGAGACGCTACGCGAACAGAGTTATGATTTTTTCAACGAGATCATAAGGTTTTGAGACTCATATTTGGGGCAGTTTTCCAAACATCCTCTTATGTCGAACTCGGGTGGACTCAAACAAGCATACTTTACTCTATCGAATAAATATCGTTGTAGGAACACAACACAACCATGCTGGATGTCATTATTATTCTCTCATTTATCTTGGCAGCGGCGGGGATAGGTTATTTCAGCACCGACCTCCTCCCCCCAGGTACTCTCACTGGAGTTACCAATTTAGATGCCTTACGCTTAATTCTAGCCGTGTTTGCTGCCATTATTGGTGGTGCAGTGGGCTTAAGTTTCCAGACTACATACCGTCGTCTAGAATCACAAGTCCGGGAAATGCCCCTAGAAGTCATCTTAACCCGTGCCATTGGCTTAGTAATTGGGCTACTACTCGCCAATCTGATGTTAGCCCCGCTATTTTTATTACCCATTCCCCCAGATTTTGGTTTTATCAAACCTCTTGTCGCCGTTGTTGGCAGTATTATCCTCTCTGTCACCGGGATGAATTTAGCAGATACTCATGGAGGAGGTTTGTTAAGATTAATTAACCCCAATACTGTCGAAAGCATGGTAGTGGAAGGAACTCTCAAACCTGCCAACACCAAAGTTTTAGATACTAGCTGTATTATAGATGGTCGTATTGAAACACTACTAGAAACGGGATTTCTGGAGGGTTTAATTCTTGTCCCCCAATTTGTTTTACAGGAATTGCAACAAGTAGCTGATGCGAGTAAGGATCAAAAACGGGTCAGGGGAAGAAGAGGATTAGAAATTCTCAACCGCATTCGGGAAACTTACCCGGAACGCATTTTAATTAACCCTGTAGACTACGAAGATACTCCCACCGTTGATGCTAAATTAGTCCGTTTTGCTCAAGAAATCAATGGCACATTACTTACCAATGATTACAATTTATCTAAAGTCGCCAGTGTCCAAAAAGTTCCAGTTTTGAATGTTAATGATTTAGTAAATGCCGTCCGTCCGAATTATTTACCTGGTGATAATCTGGATTTGAAAATTCTCAAAGAAGGAAAAGAACCAACTCAAGGCATTGGCTATTTAGATGATGGCACAATGGTAGTAGTGGAAGAAGGTAGGGGTTATGTGGGTGGTGAATTACGAGTAGTAGTTACCAGCGCCTTACAAACCTCCGCCGGCAGAATGATTTTCGCCAAACCCCAAGCTTCTGCCTTAGCGTAAGGAATATGGCACGGAAAACTAGAGTTAAATTATGTAAATCGGTGTGGGGAAACTGCACCGATTTTGTTGATTAATGTCAAACAGGATATGGTTATCTAATTAATATTAAGTAGGTTGGCGTTGAAATATGATTATGGTGTTTTTACAGGTTGGATATTTTTGGCTTTATAAAATGTTTCTAAACTATCAGTATCACCGACGAAACGCCAATGCCAAGGTTCATAACTGACACCTTGAAGATTATTTTTCGGAAAGGAAAGTTCAAAACTAAACTTCGCCGCATTGGCTTGTAACCACTGATAAGCTTTGGTATTATCAAAATTGGCTTGGAGATTAGTGGCTCGGACCGTGCGATCGCCAATATCTACCGCATAACCTGTATGATGTTCACTATGATTTGGTGGCGCGCTGAGGGCTGCTCGTTCTGCTGGAGTTTGATTACGCTGTGCGCTTACACCAAAAAACAACTGTTTTTGCTCTTCCACAGACCGAAAGCCAGAAATTGGTACTAAAATTACACCCGCACTTCTAGCTGCTTGTACCATTGCTTGAAATTTGACAGCGGCAGCTTTTCTCATTCTGATTCTGCCGTCGTCCGTAATTGGCGATAATTCTGATGCTGGTGCTTCTGAGTACGGAAAATGCCCCAACACCGTATCATTATCACTAACTGGGGTATTGGTAGCTACAGGTGTAGAACTAATTGGTGTAGCTAGAGAATTAGCAGTTGGCTTAGGTGTCGTCAACGAGAACAAAAAACCACTAGTCACAGCCAGCAGCAAAAATCCTGTTAATCCACCTATAATTAAAACCACAGGTTGGACTTTGATCTTAGATCCGGCATCATTTGTATCGCGTAAAGCTACTGGTATATCATCACCAGAGAGAGGGTAGGAATTGTGTGGTTTTTTAGGAAACCCAGCTTTATTCAAGTTTTTGCTCCTGTTTGTGTTTAATAGTCAGTTAAAAGGTTTTAGAATGGATAGCTCCGAACTATGTTCCATAAATCTATTGAATCATCTAAAATAAGGGTAGACACAAAAAACTCTGTACTTTTCTCTAATCGCTTCATCCTGATTGCTTATGAACTTCTCGTCAGCACGACAGTATTTTTACCAAGAGATTCAACAACCTGACGAGGATATCAATCTCGCAAAGGCAGCTTTATATATTGCCCAGGAAGAATATCCAGATATTGATACTGAAGAATATTTAAATGCTTTTGATACAATGGCGATGGAATTAGAAGAAAGGTTGCCTTCTTTTCGCTATCCTCTACGGGTTATTCAAAGTATTAATCAGTATTTATACGAAGAATTAGGATTTGATGGTAATAAACTTGATTATTATGACCCCCGCAATAGTTTTTTAAATGATGTCATTGAACGGAAAACGGGTATTCCGATTACTTTGGCACTGGTTTATATGGAGGTAGCCAAACGGATTGATTTTCCGATGGTTGGGGTAGGAATGCCGGGACATTTTTTGATTCGTCCAGATGTGGAAGATATAGGGATTTTTGTGGATGCCTTTAATGGTGGTGAGGTGATGTTTGCCCAAGACTGTCAAGAAAGACTTTCACAAATTTATCAGCAAGAGGTGACGCTCAGGCCTGAATTTTTAGCGGTTGTGAGTAATCGGCAATTTTTAACGCGAATGTTGACTAATTTAAAATATATTTATCTGCAAAAGCAGGATCTAGA
Organism: Aphanizomenon sp. CS-733/32; assembly: GCF_028330045.1. NCBI lineage: Bacteria > Bacillati > Cyanobacteriota > Cyanophyceae > Nostocales > Aphanizomenonaceae > Aphanizomenon > Aphanizomenon sp. CS-733/32. The sequence continues at coordinate 545 of NZ_JAQMSE010000065.1, read as the reverse complement.
AAGGAGTTTAAGAACCGTAGAACGGATTTTACTGTTGTTTCCAGAAGCAAGTTTTGAATTAAGAGATAGGGGTTTATTGTATTATCAACTAGGGCATTTTTCTCAAGCGGCGGAAGATTTACAAATTTATTTAATTAAAGTTCCTGATGCTAGAGATAGAGATGTAATTCGTCAATTACTTGCTAAGTTGAATTAGGTGGTTGTATAATTTCCTTAGAGGGTGTTTGAAAAGTCTAATTTATTACTTGCAAGGGCGACTAGAAGTCGCAGCTACACAGACGAAACCCACCTTCGTGGGTTCAAAAGCCTTGATTTTTCGTTAGTCCACGCAGGTGGACTTTGTTTGTGCAGTAGCGATTTCTAATCGCCGGAAACTTTTCAAACATCCTCTTAATCGAGTCAGAATGGTGACGTACTCCACACACTCCCTTTCAGGTGAGTGTGGGCTTCTCAGTGACTCCTCTATGAGGACATTAACTGAGCTTTAAGACCGTGCGCCCCACGGTTCTTTGGTTTTGAGATTTGTTTTTTGTTTTGTAGGCTGC
>NZ_JAQMSE010000008.1:0-27170 GCF_028330045.1 Aphanizomenon sp. CS-733/32 | reverse complement strand
TCCAAATGTGGTTTTAGTGTGTCTCGTAATAAGTTAATCTGGTTCATAGGGGTTTCTTTGATTGTGTGGTAACTTTCTATGAAACCCTTTCTCTGTTTCCTTTGCAAGCTTTTTCTCTATTTTTTGTCCTGTACAGAGAAGTTTGATATCAACCAATGTGATCAACAGATTCAAGAACTGCAATATTTCCTAACAGCTAATTTAGCAATTTTAGAAAGTGGAGGTAAACAATGAATACTATGGATAATTCCCCAGGTTCAGATAGATCATTGGAGGTTTTAGAATCTGTGACAGAGTTACAGAACCACCTTAATGAATTACTCAAACAACTATCACCAGAAAGATTACAAGTCCTTGCTGATTTTGCCGCTTACTTAGCAAATGCGGAAAGTGAAGCTGCAACCCAAGAACTTTTAGCAATTCCTGGATTGCTAGAACGAGTTAAGCAAAATCAAACAACTCCTAAAACCCATTACACAAATTGGAGAACCCTTCGATCTGATGTATGAAGTTGTTCTCCATCCCGATGCCCAAAAGGTTTATATTAATGCTGATAAAGCCCTAGCAAAGAAAATTGCCCGGTGTTTGCAGCAGCTAGAACAAACCCCCCAGTCGCACCCTAACATCAAAGCCCTCAAGGGAGATTATGCAGGGTACTATCGCTACCGAATCGGCGACTACAGGGTAATCTATTCGATAGAAGATGAAGTTGTGCAGGTATTTGTTGTGGCGATCGCTCATCGGAGTGAAGTATATGAACAGTAAATATGAGTTGTGATTTTACTGGTAGATTGAATCAACAACCTCACCTCTTACCCTTACTTTGAATTATGCCAAATCTTCACGAACTAATTGACAGTAATTTCCATCATCCACACTACGGACGGTTACTACAGCATCGTGATCATCGCAATTCCAGTATTTTACACTACTCTGTACAACTTAATGATTGGGATTCTTTAGCATGGGAACCAATTCATGCTGGTAGAGAAAAAGATACTGGAAGGCTGGCAATTTGGCCTATTAATTGGAATCATTTCCAACCTGACCAAACTCACCATTGGCACAGGGAACAGGTACATCGAGCTTTGCATATTTCTGTAAAAGAATTTCACGAAAATTGGCATTATGAACTTTATCGCTTCAATTGCGAACATTGGGCGCGAGTTGTATCAACAGGAGATTGTAGATGTTACCAGATTGCTGAGTTCAAAAAGTTGCAAAACATTCCTGTTCTTGGTTTTCTGATTGTAGGTATTGCTGGAGCAGTAACAGGTGCATGGGAACATAATGGATATGCTCAACAAGTAGTTGAAAAAGTTTGTAGTGCAGCATAATGTTATTCTACTGCGATCGCTCCGCTCGCCGAAGGCATCGCTTGCCAGCTACTACAAAGTCTGATAGCGGAACGAAAACCGACTTTTTCTAAGACACGGCTAAGTTAATAAAATTGAGGACAGCGATCGCACTACTGTACCCTAATGAGAAACGTTAAACAGCAATTTCAGTCAAAATAGAATAGTGTGTTTGAAGTAAGCAGCATTCCTTTAAATAAAGATATGGATACTTTAACCAAAAACCGAGAGCAAATTATTGAGTCAATTAAGACATTGCCTGAAGATTCACTTACTGAACTCATCAATTTTGTTGATTACCTGCGCTATAAAGCAACTGAAAAACAATCTCAAAAAACCAGTAAAAACTTTTTGCTTTCAATTGCAGCCTTGGGAAGTTCAGTAAAAAAGAGTGATAATGGAAAAGATTAACGCAGCCATTTCTGGTTTCCCAATCTAATCAGCTATGCAAAACCTCACCAGAATTACCCGCAATCCAGAAGTAATGGGCGGTAAACCCTGTATCCGGGGAATGCGTGTTACAGTTGGTACTATCGTTGGACTAATGGCATCTGGACACAGTGCAAGTGATATCCTCAAGGCTTACCCATACCTTGAAGAAGCAGATATCTATGAGGCTCTCTCCTATGATCTTTAAATAGCAGTTTCTTCATTAACAGCCTGTAAAACACTTTTATACAACGAATCGGCAATCCAAAAGCCTGCTTGATTAATTAAATCATCCATCAAAGGCTTAACTAAAATAACTAGTCCTTGACTTTTTGCCTCTATCAAAATGCCTAAAATTCCTGTGTACTTGAGGTGTAGTTTATTAGCAATAATCCGCCCTCGACGCTCATCAATTAGAAGTTGATCTGCTCGTAATTCAACTGCTAAGGCGATCGCCTCAGCCTCACCTACATCAAGTTCATTAATGAGGACTTCAATAACTGTGCGATTAGTAACTGAACAAGTTTGAATCCATTCAAAAGTTTGGACTTCAAGCACTCCCGCAACTGGGAAGTCAGGATCAGTTAATTCTCGATAAACGGCTTCTGGGATAATGACTGTACCGTAAAGTTGTTGAAGTAAATGGAGTTGGTTAATTGCTGCAAGATTATTGATTGGTGATGTATCGCTGACAATGATCACAACCTACCCATCTCCCGTAGATTTTTAATGTCTTGTTCAAAATCTTCTACACCATAATGCACGGGGATTTGACGACTTGCTAATAGATGTTGAAAAGCAATCCGGTTCATCCCTGCAAATCGGCTGGCTTGAGCTAGGGTAAGTTTTTCCTTCTGAAACAGCAAAACGGCAATTTCTTGCTTCATTTCCTCTTCATTCATTCGAGTCGCGGTTAGAAGTTCATCAGAGATGGTAATACTCATAACTAAAGTCCTCTTCAATATTCTTAATTCTAAACATTACCTCTGTTAAGGTGAATAAAAACTTTAGTGAAAAAAAGATTTCTGGTAAGTACCTGAGCAAAATTAATTAAACATTTTGAAAATACCTAAACCAATGAATTACGTAAGGGGAAACCCCCTGTGGTTGCCCCAAACACGGGGGTAGAAGGGCGCTACCCCTACATTAAATCGAAATTTTTTATATAATCAATTTTGCCTACCTACTTAAAACATTTCTTCATAAAAATACATGACAAGTGGGAAACTCATTAACAAAGATAGTATTATTAAGGATTGTTTCACTGTGTAACCTTTCCTTAGCCTGTCAATATGTCAGAAAACCTAGCTTTAAACGATGTGCTGCCAAACGCTCACAATAGCCAGAATACTATCCGCATTCGGGGTGCTAGGCAGCATAATCTGAAAAATATTGATTTGGAATTGCCCCGCGATCGCCTGATTGTCTTTACTGGCGTTTCTGGTTCGGGTAAGTCTTCTTTGGCGTTCGATACCATTTTCGCTGAAGGTCAACGTCGTTATGTGGAATCCCTCAGCGCCTACGCTCGACAATTTTTGGGGCAGTTGGATAAACCCGATGTGGAAGCTATCGAAGGTTTGAGTCCAGCAATTTCCATTGACCAAAAATCAACTTCCCATAATCCCCGTTCGACGGTGGGGACGGTGACGGAAATTTATGATTATTTGCGGTTGTTATATGGTCGCGCTGGTGAACCCCATTGTCCCCACTGCGATCGCTCTATTGCCCCTCAGACCATTGACCAGATGTGCGATCGCATCATGGAACTTCCTGACCGTACCCGCTTCCAAATTTTAGCCCCTGTAGTCCGGGGAAAAAAGGGAACTCACCGCAAATTAATTTCTGGTTTAGCCGCCCAAGGATTTGCCCGCATTCGGGTCAATGGAGAGGTGCGAGAGCTATCAGATTCCATTGAGTTAGATAAAAATAACACACATACTATAGAACTGGTTATTGACAGATTAGTTAAAAAAGATGGTATTCAAGAGCGTTTGGTAGATTCTCTAGCAACTTGTCTTAAGCAATCTAACGGAATTGCCACAATTGAGGTATTAAAAGAGACATGGGATAAGATAGCGCTGGAGCGGTCTGATAGTAAGTATATAGCAACTGAGGCAGAAAATCAAGGTATTTCAGAACAAGAATTACCCACAGAAATGGTATTTTCGGAAAACTTTGCTTGTCCCGAACATGGGGCGGTAATGGAAGAATTATCCCCCCGGTTGTTTTCTTTCAATTCCCCTTATGGCGCTTGTCCCCATTGTCACGGGATTGGGACTTTAAGAAGATTTTCCCCGGAATTGGTTGTACCTAACCCAGATTCGCCCATGTATGCAGCGATCGCACCTTGGTCAGAAAAGGAAAACTCCTATTATTTGGAATTGCTGTATGCTGTCGGCTTAAATTATGGCTTTGAATTACAAACTCAATGGAGGAAGTTAACACCGGAACAGCAAAAAGTTGTTTTGTATGGAGAAGAGGAAAAGAAAACTACAGAAGAGAAAAAGCAAAGTTTCAAAGGTGTCATTCCCATTTTACAAAGACAGTATGAAGGAGGAACAGAACTAGTCAAACAGAAATTAGAAGAATATTTAATTGACCAACCCTGCGAAGTTTGTGGCGGGAAAAGATTAAAACCTGAAGCCTTAGCAGTGAAATTGGGACAATATGGAATTTTAGATTTTACCAGCGTTTCCATTCGGGAATGTCAGGAAAGAATCGAAAAATTAAAATTGAGCGATCGGCAAACCCAAATAGCTGAATTAGTTCTCCGAGAAGTGAAAGCCAGATTACAATTTTTATTAGATGTAGGCTTAGATTATCTCACCTTAGATCGTCCCGCCATGACATTATCAGGTGGAGAAGCCCAACGCATTCGGTTAGCCACACAAATCGGTTCAGGACTAACAGGAGTTCTTTACGTTTTAGACGAACCCAGCATTGGATTACATCAACGAGATAACGGACGATTACTCAAAACCTTAACCAAATTACGCGACTTGGGAAATACCTTAATAGTTGTTGAACATGACGAAGAAACTATCCGCGCCGCTAACTATATAGTTGATATTGGTCCTGGTGCCGGAATTCATGGTGGAAATGTTATTTCCGAAGGCAGTTTAGAGAATTTATTAAATGCAGAAGACTCTTTAACTGGTGCTTACCTCTCAGGCAGAAGAGTCATCAATACTCCAGCCAAAAGAAGAGAAGGAAATGGTCGCGCCTTAACTATTAAAAATGCCCATCGCAACAACTTACAAAACATAGATGTAGAAATTCCCTTGGGAAAACTTGTTTCCGTTACAGGAGTTTCCGGTTCAGGAAAATCTACCTTAATTAACGAATTACTTTATCCATCCCTACAACATCATCTCCTCAAAAAAGCTCCTTTACCCAAAGATATAGATGAAATCAAAGGTTTAAACTGCGTTGATAAAGCCATTGTCATTGACCAATCACCCATAGGTAGAACTCCCCGTTCCAACCCCGCAACCTACACCGGAGTTTTCGATATTATTCGTGATGTTTTTTCCCAAACTGTAGAAGCCAAAACCAGAGGTTACAAACCTGGACAATTTTCTTTTAATGTCAAAGGTGGCCGTTGTGAAGCTTGTAGTGGACAAGGTGTAAATGTCATCGAAATGAACTTTTTACCTGACGTTTATGTGCAATGTGAAATTTGCAAAGGTGCGAGATATAACCGGGAAACTCTGCAAGTTAAATATAAAGATAAATCAATTTCTGATGTTTTGAATATGACCGTTGAAGAAGCATTAGATTTTTGTCAAAACATTCCTAAAGCCGTAACGAGATTACAAACATTATTTGATGTTGGTTTGGGTTATGTGCAATTAGGACAACCAGCGACAACTTTATCTGGTGGAGAAGCCCAACGGGTGAAATTAGCCACAGAATTATCTCGACGGGCCACAGGCAAAACACTTTATTTAATAGATGAACCAACCACAGGGTTATCTTTTTATGATGTTCACAAGTTGTTAGACGTTCTCCAAAGATTAGTAGATAAAGGCAATTCCATTTTAGTCATTGAACATAATTTAGATGTAATTCGTTGTTCTGATTGGGTCATAGATTTAGGACCAGAAGGTGGAGATAAAGGCGGAGAACTGATTGCTGCGGGAACGCCAGAAGATGTGGCCAAAAATCCTCGTTCTTATACTGGTCAATATTTACGGCAGGTATTGGCACAATATCCAGCGGTGAGCTAAATAACCTCTGAATTATGATGTGCGTAATTAATTCGATTTTTAAACGGATTTTGGTAGATATTCACTACCCTAAGCTACTTAATATTGCTCAGAAATCATTGAGGATTCCTACAGCGATTTCCAATCATATAAGGTACATCTTAGCCCCCTCATCGCACCCCCCTAAATCCCCCCGCTGCGGGGGGAAGAAAAGGATAAGCTTTTGATACGGGAGGGGGTTGGGGGTGGGGTTCCCGGGTTTGATGACAATTTGCTGTAAATATACTTGAAGAAACTGACAGACAATTGCTATGTATGCTCATATTAGAGTAAAAATATTACCATAACCACTCTCACTAAAATAACTTTGGGTTATGAAAAAAGCTGTCTACTGGATAATGGGTGAAAGGGCAGGGCGAACCATAGTTGGGACTTGGAACTGGTTATGGGGAATGCCTGTGGAGTCCGGTGGTAGGGTGGCTGTAGCTGTTGCTGAAGAATCCCTTCAGTCAATGCAGGAAGCTGTTCAGAAGTTGGCTGTGGCGGTTGCGGCTCAGGAAGGGGCTTATAAAACTGCTAAAAATAAATATGAGGCAAAAATTAAAGAATTTAATACCTTAGAGCAGCAAGCTATGGTTGCTCAAAAAGGTGGTAATGAAGAAGGTGCGCGAATGGCTATGAGTAAGGCAATTCAAACCGAGCAAATCTTGCCTAAACTAGCGGAAATGGTGAAACAGGCGGAAACGGCGGTCAAGGCTTCTAAGGATAAGCTGAATCGTGAGCGCGTGAAGCTGGAAAGCTACAAAGCGGATATGCAAAATATGAAGGATATGTCAGAGGTGAATGAAGCTCTGGCGATGATTGCTAAGGTCAATAATGAGTTTGATATTGGCTCGGCTAAAAGTGATTTTCAAAAGGCTAGGGGGGCTGTAGAACGTCGAAATTTACAGACTGAGGCTTTGGCGGAATTATCGGAAAATCCTACCGAAAAACTCCAGGCTGAGATTGAAACTATGACATTAGATGACGAGGTTGCTCGTCGTTTGCAAAGATTACAAGATTCCCCCTCTAAACAATTACCAGAATAATTAGGAATTTATGAGTCAGAGAAGCGGTCCACCTCCTATTGTGTTTATTTTGCTATTTTTAGGGCTTTTGGGTGGTGGTTACTGGTGGTTTTTTATGCGTAATCCTGCCCCACCTTCGATAACTACGCAGCCTAGTAAGACAACTACTCCCACTTCTGCGGCTTTCCCGTTACCAACGACAGTAGCCAGTGGTACGACTGTAAAGATAGACGGTTCTACGAGTATGGTGACAATTAACCAAAATCTCAGGAAGGGGTTTGAGAAACAGTTTCCCGGTGCGAAGGTGGAAGCTGTGGGGAATGGGACTGATAAGGGAATTGAGGATCTATTGGCTGGTAAAGTGGATATTGCGGCGGCTTCTAGACCGTTGACCGCACAGGAGCAAGATCAGGGATTGAAGCCCGTTATTATAACACAAGATGCGATCGCTCTGATAGTCGGTAAGGCAAATCCCTTTAATAGAGGATTAACCAGTAGTCAAATTGCAGATATATTTCAGGGAAAAATTAATAATTGGTCAGCCGTGGGTGGTCCATCTGCGACTATCCGCGTCATTAATCGTCCGGCAATTAGTGGCACACATCAAACTTTTCAAGAATTGGTGCTAAAAAAGGCTGAGTTTGGCAAAACTCCCAATATTACTACACTACAACGAGATGCTACGACTCCGCTAATTCAAGCCTTGGGAACTGATGGTATTGGTTATGCTACTTTTGCTCAAGTTGCTAATCAAACAAAGGCGCGGGTTCTATCCGTAGATGGGTTAACTCCAGATGCAGGTAATTATCCTTATCAGCGATCGCTGTATTATGTCTATAAAGACCCTGCTAGTGCCGGAGTGCAAGCATTTTTGGGTTATGCTACTTCACCTCAAGGACAACAGGCTTTAACATTAGGTAACTAAATGTAGGAAAAATAATCAGTTAGATTGGGGAGTTAGAGGTTAAAATAAGTTCTGACTCCTTCTTCCTTCTAATTCTTCCTTCTGACTCCTGACTCCTTCCTAAATTATATTATCTTCTGTGACTAGAACTCGTGAACCTTTAATTAGTTTGGCACTGTATCACGCCTTTAAGTGGTCGGTGGTTAGTCCCGCATTACACGCATACTTTCGGGGCAAGATTTATGGCGCGGAAAATGTCCCCCAATCTGGTGCTGTCATAGTCGTTAGTAATCATGCTAGTTATTTTGACCCTCCTATAGTTTCTAGTTGTGTCCGTCGTCCCGTCGCGTACATGGCTAAGGAAGAATTATTTAAAGTTCCTGTTTTAGCACAAGCAATTAAGTTATACGGCGCGTATCCTGTCAGTCGGGGCAGTGCTGACCGCAATGCAATTCGTTCCGCTTTAGAATATTTAGAAAATGGTTGGGCTGTGGGTGTGTTTTTAGAAGGTACACGCACCGCTGATGGTCGCATTCATGACCCGAAAAGAGGTGCAGCCCTCCTCGCAGCTAAGGCCAAAGCTCCTTTTTTACCAGTAAGTTTATGGGGAAGTGAGCAGATTTTACAACCGGGTTCTTCTCTACCCCGTTCTGTACCTTTAACTATTAGAATTGGTAAGTTAATTGATGCTCCCAGTTCTACTAATAAGGAAGAGTTGGAAAGAGTTACTCAAATGTGTGCGAAGGCAATTAATGAAATGCACGATTTGGGCAGGTAAAATTGATTATAGGGTAGGTAAGATGTCTACCCCACAAGAGTTTTCAGCATAAATAATAACTGCGTTTTTATGTAAGTTACAGCAAATTGTCATCAAACCCGGAACAAGAACCCCACCCCCAACCCCCTCCCCGCAAGCGATGAGGGGGCTAAGATGTACCTTATATGATTGGAAATCGCTGTAATTATCAAATTCAGCCTAATGCAACCCGAAAATTTACAAGTAGGTTTATTTGGATTAAATCATTCTAAGAGGGTGTTTGAAAAGTCTAATTTATTACTTGCAAGGGCGACTAGAAGTCGCAGCTACACAGACGAAACCCACCTTCGTGGGTTCAAAAGCCCTGATTTTTCGTTAGTCCACGCAGGTGGACTTTGTTTGTGTAGTAGCGATTTCTAATCGCCGGAAACTTTTCAAACATCCTCTTAGAGATTATTTAGGAAATAGTTTAGGACTTGAATATTATTATCGTCATCCTAGAAGTTATCAAAGAAGAGCCATTTTCAGTATTGATGAACCAAGTCCAACTATTCGCGGTGTGAATAGACCAATACCTAAAACTTATCAACAACACCCCGGAGATGTTGCACCATTAACACCAGATTTGCGTCCATTAACTACTCTTGAAAGAAGTTATCTTCAAACTTTTCCTGATAATTTTATTTTTGCAGGTTCAAAAACAGATTTAGAACAGATGATTGGTAATGCTGTACCCGTTAAATTAGCGGAATATGTTGCTAAATGTTTACTGATGTATATTCAAGATCAAAATAAATACCACATATCCAATGTTATGATGCCACTAACTGTTTAAATAAAATTAATGATTTCTAAAAAATTGCTTTCTTATATTCAATACTATTCAAAGCATGAAACCCAACAAGTGCGTTGGGTTGCGCTGTCGCTTAACCCAACCTACAGAAAATGGTGAGGGTATTGTATATGATAAAATCAAAATAATAACTAAAAAAGTGGGGAATTATGTCGGAGTTACGGGAAAAATTACAGCAAAATCTTGATGAAGCCGAATGGGAGTGGTTAATTCCCCATGTCCAAAAAGATGCGGTGATTTTAGTAGCGGAGAATTTGGATTTGTTAGATGTGGGAGAAGCGATCGCTAGTGATAATATTCTTTCAGTGCAACATTGGATAGATGAAAAATTATTAGCTAAACCGACAATAGATCAGGTGGGAGAATGGAATCTCAACCGGGAGAAGCGATTTAATGCTCTGATTGTTGAACCTTATGTCATCATCAAAGAAATCATTGCTGCTTAAAATGCTGTCATTTTGAGATTTGATTCGGGAACTGCGAACAATAAATTATCTTATTTACCAATACAGAAGCGGCTGAAAATCCGATCTAAAACTGATTCTGTAACTTCTTCTCCGGTGATTTCTCCTAATGCTTGAATTGCTCCTCTTAAATCAATTGTCCAAAAATCTAAGGGTAATTTATCGGTGATTGTCATTTGCACTTGTGCTAAGTCAATCTTGGCTTTTGTTAAAGCTGCTGCTTGTCGTTGATTAATTGCTAAATCTAGATCAGCGGCTTGAACTTTTCCCTGTTGAACTGTTTCTAAAATCGCTGTTTCTAAATTATCAATTCCTTGATTTATGGCTGCGGCTGTAAGGATTTTGGATTTTGGATTTTGGATTTTGGATTGTAAAGTTTCTTGTGCTGCTGTTGAAATCAAATCAATTTTATTAATGACTAAAATTACCGGACGGTGTTTTACTTGTTCATAAATTTCTTGATCTGCGGGTGTCCAACCTGCGGCTGCATCTATGGTAAATAATACCAAATCAGCGTCATTAGCGGCACGATGCGATCGCTCTACACCAATTTTTTCAACTTGATCTGCTGTTTCCCGAATCCCGGCTGTATCTAACACTTGAACGGGAATGCCGCCCACAACTAACTGCGATTCTACCACATCGCGGGTTGTTCCTGGTAGGTCGGTGACAATGGCGCGATCGCTCCGACTCCAAGCATTTAATAAACTCGATTTTCCCACGTTTGGTCGCCCAACTATCGCCACCTTCAGACCAGTTCGTAATAATTCACCTTTGTCTTTTGTGGCTAATAATTTGTTAATTTCCGCCGTTACTTGCTCAATATCTGCAATAATCCTCTGCTGATCTAAAGGTGGTAAATCCTCCTCAAAATCAATTCTGGCTTCAATTTCTGCCAAAATATCTAAACAATTAGCCCGTAATTTGCGGATAGGTTGAGCTAATTTACCTTGTAATCCAGCCAAAGCCGTTTGAGCAGCTTGAGGTGATTTTGCTCCCACTAAATCGGCGATGCTTTCCGCTTGGGTTAAGTCTAATCTACCATTTAAAAACGCTCTTAATGTAAATTCTCCTGGTTGAGCTAATCTTGCGCCATTTTCCAAACATAGTTGTAATACTTGTTGTACCGCCATAATTCCCCCATGACAATGGAACTCTACCACATCTTCACGGGTAAAAGAACGGGGGGCTTTCATTATTAATAATAAAGCCTCATCAATAATTTGCTTAGTTTGGGGTTGACGAATATAACCATAAAGAATCTGATGACTTGACCAAACTTGTCGCCCTGGGGCGTAAAATAGAGTGTGAGCGATCGCCATTGCCAGATCACCGGAAACCCGGACAATACCCACACTACCCTGTTGAGGGACAACAGCAGTAGCGATCGCCGCAATAGTTCCAGTGTTAGCTAATAATTCCGACATGAACAGTTTTTCTACAAATTCAAAAACAGGCAATAAAGTGTAATATTAAACCACTACAATCCCATAGTATCGCAAAGTGGCATTAAAAATTAAAAATTATGTTGATTGAACTAAAAAAAGCGATTTCCGATTTAAATATCCCCGCAGATTGGGTAGGAATCAGAGCCGTAAAAACAACTTCTACAGATCATTCTGTCCGTGATGGTTTACCTAAAAGCAACGGTAAATCATTGGATATGGGAGCAATGATCGAAGTCATGGTTAATGGTTGTTTAGGTTATGCCGCTACCAACTCCTTACATATTTCCAGTTTACAAAATGCGGCGGAAATCGCCTATAAACAAGCATTAGCAGCTAGTAAATGGTGGATATATCCAATTAGTGAAAATACCCGTCCTCAAGTAGTTGGTGAATATAAATCACCGTGTTTACAACCATTTAACGCCATAAGTCCAGGTGAAATCAACGACTTACTGATTCGGATTTGTCAGCAACTCAAAATTAGCGATAAAATCGTGCAAACCACAGCTAAAGTCGGCACAGAGCAAAAAGAAACTTGGTTTGTCAGTAGCAACGGTTCAGAAGTATATCAAAATATTTTATCTCTTAGTCATCATTTTGGGGCGATCGCTCAAGACGGTGCAATCGTCCAACAGCGCAGCAATAACGGTTCTCACGCCAACTCTTACCAAGGAGGTTGGGAACTGTTTAAACACGATAACTTATGGCATCAAGTTCAAAAAGTTGGTGAACAAACATTAGAATTATTAACAGCAGAAGAATGTCCCAATACCCGCACCAATTTAGTTTTAGCACCAGATCAAATGATGCTACAAATTCATGAAAGCATCGGACATCCTTTAGAAATTGACCGCATTTTAGGAGACGAGCGCAACTATGCCGGCGGTAGTTTTGTTAGTAAAGATGATTTTGGTAAATTAGAATATGGTTCACCCCTGATGAATATCACCTTTGATCCTACAGTAACAGGTGAATTTGCCAGTTATGGTTTTGATGATATTGGTGCAGTAGCCAGTAAAGAATATGTAATTAAAAAAGGCATTTTGCAACGGGGTTTAGGCAGTTTAGAAAGTCAAGCTAGAGCAGATTTACCCGGTGTTGCTTGTGCGCGAGCTTGTTCTTGGAATCGTCCCCCCATAGACAGAATGGCTAACTTGAATCTAGAACCAGGAAACGCCAGCTTTGAAGAAATTATCTCAGGAATAGAACAGGGAATTTACATGGAATCTAACCGTTCTTGGTCAATAGATGATCAACGTTATAAATTTCAATTTGGTTGTGAATATGCCAAACTAATTGAAAACGGTAAACTGACTAAAACCCTGCGTAATCCTAACTATCGTGCCACCACACCAGAATTTTGGCATAGCTTAATTCAAGTTGGAAATAATACTAATTGGCAAATTTACGGCACACCTTTCTGCGGCAAAGGAGAACCAAATCAAGCCATTTCCGTAGGACATGGTTCACCGGTTTGTGCATTTGCAAACGTCGAAGTTTTTGGTGGTGGTTAATGAATTTTCCGATTTAGGTTGTGGTGAGTTAAAGTAGGTTGGGTTAAGCGACAGCACAACCCAACAAAAAGATATAATGAAGATGTCTGAATCAGGATACCCAGGATTTAAGGATTTACAGGATGAAGAGATTAAATATTTTTAATGATCACCAAATTCTATTAATCTACCAATTCTGTCAATGATGATAACAAAGCCTGATAGCGTGACGTATCCCAGGATATATGGAATTCAATTGTTCTCTGAATGAACTATCTTTGAGAAACACACAATTATTTAATTATTCAACTCATCAAAATCCAAATCTAAACAAAAATCCTGTAAATCCTTTAATCCTGGACATCCTGATTCAGACAAAATATATTGACAAACATAACCAAATTAAATTAACATTGAATTAGATGCTAATTAAAATTACAACCATGATCAACCTTGCTAAAAATATACATTCCCTTACATGAGAAATATCAAATTATCATCCAACCAGTCATGTAGGTTCGGTTGCGCTGTCGCTTAACCCAACAAAAGAATAATATAATGTTGGGTTTTCTCAACCCAACCTACGTAATGCTATAATCAATAAATAACTACTTGGTATCATATCATGATGATTACTCAAGAATTAGAATGCAAAGAAAACATCTTCCCAGATGTAATATTTCCTCCTAGTGATTTATATAGTGATGAACCTCCCGTGGAAACAGAACTACATCTACGACAAATAATTTTACTTTTCAAATGTTTAGAATGGTTATGGAAAGGTAGAACAGATTTCTATGCTGCGGGAAATTTGACTATTTACTATAGTCCTAATCAAAAAAAATCACAATTTTTCCGAGGTCCTGATTTTTTCGTCGTCTTGGAAACTGAACGCAAAACTCGGAAAAGTTGGGTAGTGTGGGAAGAAGATGGTAAATATCCTAATTTCATTTTAGAAATTCTTTCACCAAGTACAGCTAATACTGATAGAGAATACAAAAAAGAACTTTATCAAAATACTTTCCGCACACCGGATTACTTTTGGTTTGACCCTTATACACTAGAATTTACAGGTTTTCATTTAGTAGATAATAAATATCAACCTTTAGAACCAAATGAAAAAGGACATTTATGGAGTCAACAGTTAGGTTTATACTTAGGAATTAACCAAGGACTATTAAGGTATTTTACCCCAGCAGGAGAGTTAGTTCCTACACCGGAAGAAACCGCAGAAGAGGAGACTAAAAAAACAGCAATACAAATGCAAAGAGCAAAAATAGAAACCCAAAGAGCCGAATGGGAAGCTAGAAGAGCAGAACGTTTAGCCGCAAAATTGCGAGAATTAAATATTGATCCAGATACAATTTAAATCATGAAACTTGAAGAATTATCAACTTTAGAAAAAACTTTTAATCAACTCATCGAAACTCTGCTGAATAAAAAAGCAGAAAATGAACATTTTACCGTTAGACTTAGCAGCGAAAGTAGTCAATTTACCCGCTTTAATTCTGCGAAAGTGAGACAAACAGGTTGTGTTCATGATGGTTCGATTCAATTAACCTTAATGGCTAATCAACGCAGTAGTTATCGTCAGTTTCCCTTGACTGGAAATTGGGAAATAGATTGGCAATTAGCCTCCACCGCTTTACAAGAATTACGTGATGAATTACCATTATTACCAATTGATCCTTATTTAGTTTTACCATCAGGAAATCATAGCAGCCGAGAAATTAATACTGGTAAATTACTAACTCCAGAAATATTAGTTCCCAGTATCCTGGAAACAGTGACTAATTTAGATTTTACAGGGATGTATGCTGGAGGAGTTGTTATCAGAGGTTATGGTGATTCTAGCGGACAAAAACACTGGTTTGTGACTGATTCATTTAACTTAGATTATTCCTTATTTATGGCATCAGGACAAGCTGTAAAAGGAACTTTTGCCGGAAGTGAATGGAATGAAGCTGCTTATTTAGCTAAAATAAATGATGGGAAACAGCAAATAGAAATGCTATCTCGTCCCGTTAAAGAATTACCCAAAGGACAATATAAAACTTATTTTGCTCCGGCTGCGGTGGCTGAATTATTGGGTATGCTTTCCTGGGGTGCTATCAGTGAAGCCGATATTCAACAAGGTAATAGTGCTTTAGCCGCTTTATCACGTCAAGAAAAACAACTTTCCCCAAAATTCACTTTAAAAGAAAATTTTCAAAGTGGTTTAGTACCGAGATTTAATAATTTGGGAGAAATCGCTGCACCAGAATTAGCATTAATTGAAAAAGGGATTTTAATTAATAGCTTAGTTAATTCTCGCACTGCGAAGGAATATAATAAACCTGCTAATGGTGCGAATGGTTCAGAAACCTTACGTTCTCCAGAAATCAGCCTTGGTAATTTGGCTTTTGAGGATATTTTACCCAGTCTAGATACAGGATTATATGTTTCTAATTTACATTATTTGAACTGGAGCGATCGCCCATCTGGCAGAATTACAGGAATGACTCGTTATGCGTGCTTTTGGGTAGAAAATGGCCAAATCATTGCTCCCATAGCCAATCTGCGCTTTGATGAAAGTCTCTATCGTTTTTGGGGAGCAGAAAATCTCATTGATTTAACCAACTTCCAAGAATTTATTCCCGAAGTCGGAACTTACGGAAGCCGACAGTTAGGAGGTAGTTTAGTTCCTGGTATGTTGGTGAACGATTTCACATATACATTGTAAACCTTATCAACCTTAGATTCCCTACTGCAATCATATTAAGGAGGGAATTGGGGTTGGATTTTAATTATACCGCTTGTTGGGTAGTTGGGGGATAGTTTGAGAAAATGATTTTGCATCTCTATTAGCAGGTAAACTCGCTATAATAGTGATCTGCTATTTTTAGCGATCATGATGAATTTACTGTCTAGTAAAAGTTAAATAAAATACAAATATTGAGAAATATTATGAAATTACATTCCTTAGAAATAAAAAACTTCCGTGCTATTAAAGATATCACTTTAGATTTTACCGATTTACTTAGTCGTCCTCGACCGATAAGTTTAATTGTCGGTCCTAATGGTTCTGGAAAAACTTCAATTTTAGATGCCATTCATGTTGTAGTTAAAGTCTTTGAAAATCCACAAAATCCAGAGTTAAGAGAGGGTTTGGAATACAATGTGCAACAATTAGTTAGAGGTAGAGCTAATATAGCTCAAATCACATTTGAGTATTCCATTGAAAAAGGTGAAGCTGAAGCTATTAACGATGTTTATTCATCACTTAAATTACCGCAAAACTTTAACTTTAATCTATCAGAATCAGTTCCACCTTTAGAAAGTCCAGCAAAAGTTATTTGGTATTATCCAAGTAGAAAACCAAATAATTTATGTGATCATGATATGTTACCTAGAAATTCTATTAGAGTTTTGGGTGCAAGAGGTAGAGCTTCTCAAGCAATATCTAAAAATCGTCAAACTTCACAAATATTTGATAAAATTGGTGGAGTTTGCTATTTAGACCAAAGACGTACGGTAAGATTATTTAAGAGTTTCAATAAACAAAATAAGGAAGATCAAAATGCACATAGCGATGTTTTATTATGGTTAAATCAATATTACCGTAAAGATTTAACATGGAATGAAGAAAAATATGGTGAATCATATTGGAAAAGAGTTCAAAGATTATTTAATAAAATTTGTTTTCCTTCAGAATTAATAGGTTTAGAGTCAGGTCCCGATTCTGATACTGTGATTCTCAAAAGAAAGGGTGTAGAATATGATTTACTACAAATGAGTTCAGGAGAACATCAAATTTTAAGAATTTTAGTTGGTTTAGCAGCAGATACCGCTAAAAATTCTATTGTTCTTATTGACGAAGTTGAACTACATTTACATCCTGCTTGGCAAAAAAGATTAATCCAAGTTTTACGGGAAGATGATTCCAATAATCAATATATTTTTACAACCCATTCACCAACTGTGGCAAAAATGTTTTATGATTCGGAAATTATTAATTTGGGTGATCTGGGAGAAAAATAATGAAAATAGAGAACGATCATTTATATATATTAATTGAAGGTGCGCCTACAAGTCCCGAAATTGCATTTATTAAAAGAGCTATTGATAAATTAATAACTCAAACCTTTTTACCCAATATAAACTATGAAGTAATTGAAATAGGTGGTAGTGGGAATTTTAATTCTATAGGTCAATTAATCTATTATAAAAGTCAATTACACCAAAGTATACCAGTGATTTTCATTACTGATAGAGATTTTAGAACAGAGGAAAAAATTAACGCTCATTTCATCAAAGATAAATTAGTAAAAAGAGTCTATTGGAAAAGACATGAATGGGAAAATTTCTTACTTGAAGAAACAGAAACTATCGCTAGTCTTTTCAATCAGATATCTACCAAAAAAACAGGTGAAAAGAAAACATATAGAAAGGATACTGGTAATAATTTAACTAAATTACAGTTAGAACAATGGCTAATACAATATTTTCAAAACTCGATAATGACAGAACTATTTGAATGTTTAAAGTTCCAATTCAGAGAAAATGCAGATTTTAGACTAACATTAGATCAAATAGAATCTTTATCTTTACCAGATATGAGAACTTTTTTTGAACAACAAGTAGTTAATAAAGCTAGTGAAGCACAAAATAGAATATTGGGGTTAAGAAATATGTTAGAGGATATAATTACAAGTCAAGATTTTCGTTGGGAAAGCTATATTAATAATCCCCATGAACTAGATTTTCAAAAAGCAAAAATATTTTTTAGAGGTAAAGAAGCACTAAAGAATTTACATACAAAAGCTTATCAATATCTCAAGGTAGAACATTTAGAATATGATCGCTTCTGCAAAGAATTAATTTTACCAGAATTAGCAAAAAATACAAATTCCCTGATTGTTCAAGAACTTGGTGAAATGCTACAACCTTATTTTCAACAAGCTGCCAGTTTAACAGGAATAGAATAAATTTTATATCGCTCTTTTCATTTCAATATGACGGCGTAAAATCTCATTAATAGCTGTTTGATAGTCTTTATTTTCAGCTTTAAACCAAGCTATTACATCAGGTTCTAGTTGAATAACATTCTTTGCTTGTGCTGCGGGAATTCGCAGAGTTGCTTTTTCAAAAAACTCATCAGTCAATGGAGGAATATCAGAATAGTCAATATCCTCATCTGACATTGAATCTAAAGCTTGCCAATTAGTCCGTGAGATATTGTTCAAATCTTTTGCGTTCATAACGATTTGCCTTTCGTGCTGAAATAATTCTAATCACATCACCGCGTCTTTCAGTCCAGACAACAACAGCCACCCCGTTTCCCAAAAAACCAATCCCAAACCATCGTTCTTCACCGTAATCAAAACGTTCATCTTCCTCAATCAGCATTGGACTATCAAACATTTCAGAAACGTCTGCGAAATTATCACATATTTTACACTATTTTTCATCCTGTAAATCCTTAAATCCTGAAAATCCTGATATGGCTTGCGCCACGCTTCGCTATCAGACAAAAAAATCAAAAAGTCCCTATCAACTAGAACCCGTGTATGTAATCATTGTGGGTTCATGGAAGATAGAGACTTAAAACTGAGATTGTCAAAGACTATTCAAACAATCTAACCTAACAACTCAATGTTAGAAAAGATGAAATCTTGAATAGAAATGCGTTCTGCGATTTCCGTGCGGATTTCCCGACGGTTGAGAACGTAATAATTGCCTACCTTCTCATACTCATCAGTAAAATCGCTTTTACCGCCCTTTTGAGCGCCGGTTTCGGGGTCATGATATACAGAATTGTATGTGTGAGAAAGATATCCTTCTCCAGTATCGTGACTGCTGAAAGTGTCAATAGTCACAAAAGTACCGTGAATTAAACGGTGAACGTGGCAAACTTCATTGTTACGCACTTTGTACTTATCTCCTTCCGACTTTCCACCAACGAAAATTTCTACTGCGCCGTTTGCATCCTTGCTACCATATCTAAAAGTATTTGCGCCGTGAGTTTGTGCAAAAGACCGACGGACACGGTGAACGGCGATTTCCCAAGCTTGTCCGTGAATGGCTTTTTTAGCAGCTTCGTCTTCTATATTGAGAACTTCTGCCTTCATATTGGCATCAATCCGCACTTGACCTGTGATCACTTGGTCATCATACTTATAAGTAATATCTGCGGTATAGCCAGGGAAATTTTCATCCCAAGTATAACGGTTTTGATAGGCAGCCTGAAAAAGTTCTTGGGCTGAGATTTGAGTAACTGTCATCGTGCTTTTCCTCTGATTACAAGTTAAAATAGCTTTTTATCGTTGCTGGTATTAGCATAGAGGTAATTATCGAGGTTCGCATAGACCCCAAATGGGTACACTTATGGCTAAAACTCTCCACGCCATTTTCCAAGCGATCGCCAATGTCCAAAATGAGCAAGAATTAAAACTAGCTCTCATGGATACCATTGGCGACCATTTTGTAGATGCACATTGGGGTATTGATCTCCTAGATGACCAATTAGATACTCAAATTGAAGTTCCTGAAATTCCTGCTGTCTGCTTAGAAGCTAACCCCATTGGGCGTTATGTTGTCGAACGTCACGCCCCCACCCATGAGCAATTAATTTTATCCCCAGAAGACTGGAAAAACTATTGCACTCGTCACGAACACGTGATGACTGGTCCGATAGTTTGTAATGGTCAATTAGTGGGGACTTTAAATTTTGCTCGTGACCCCGGAAGTCAGCCCTTTGATAGTAATGATTTAGCTGATTTAAGTGCAGTTTGTTTACATTTATCAGCGAAAATGGCGACACTCCAAGCAAAACCAAAAACCTTCGCATCTGCTGGTAATTGTCCCCTGACAGCGCGGGAATTAGAAATTGCCAGATTAGTAGCTCAAGGTTTAACTAATGGAGAAATTGCCGTTAAATTATGGATTACTCAAAATTCTGTCAAGCAAGCTTTGAAAAGGATGTTCCGTAAATTAGACGTTTCTACTCGTGCAGAAATGGTATCCAAACTACAAGAGCGATTAGTTTCCTAATAGCTATAAAAGAATCATAGAGCATAGATCCCCGACTTCTTCAAGAAGTCGGGGATCTGAGTGAGTATTCAAATATATTACTCTTTGGATACAGTTAATATCAAAATCTTTTGTTAACGTATAAACAAATACGATTATATTTTGATAATTGTCGGTTGGTTTCAGCGACAGCAACCCAACCAAGGTTTAAAATGTTGGGTTTCCCGGTATTAACCCAAACTACGGAATTATTATGCACAAATTATTAACTGGAGCTTTGAGTACAGAAAAATTGACAGTGAAAATCCCCAACTTACCTCTATCATTAGCAGGATTAAAGCTGGTACAAATGTCAGATTTTCACTATGATAATGGTCTATTATCAACAAAAATGTTAACAGAAGCAATTGCCGTTAGTAATGCCGCAAAACCAGATTTAGTTATTTTAACCGGGGACTATGTTAACACAATCGCTAAACCAATTCATCAACTAGCACCACGACTAAAAAATCTAGAAAGTCGCTATGGTGTCTATGCTATCCTGGGTAATCATGATATTTGTTATCCCAGTTCAAAATTAGAAATTACAAATGCTTTAACAAATGTGGGGATTAATGTACTTTGGAATCAAATTGCTTATCCAATCGGAGAAAAATTACCTTTAGTGGGATTAGCGGATTTCTATTCACGAGAATTTAATCCAGAAGCAATTATGAATCAACTCGATTTGAGTACACCTCGAATTGTCTTATCTCATCACCCAGATACAGCCGAAATCATGAAAAAATGGCGAGTAGATTTACAATTATCTGGTCATAGTCACGGAGGACAAATCGTAATTCCTGGAATGGGACCCGCTATGATTTACTATGCAAAAATAGTCAAGAAAATCCCCAAAAAACTTCTCCGTAAATTACCATTTTTACGGAAAACCCATTCTATATTACGCCACTGGCAATGGTCACAGGGTTTACATATAGTGGGAAATAATCAATTGTATGTCAATCGAGGCTTAGGAACTTATTTCCCCGGACGGTTATTTTGTCCACCAGAAGTTACTATTATTACCTTGGAAGTTTCTTCATAAACATTTATAGAATAATAGACCGCAGATAAACGCAGATGAAGATGGATAAATAATTTCTTCCTTTGCGCGAAACAAAAACAATATAGTAGAATAGAAAATTAGCATCAACTTGTAATTTCTTATGTCTGCTACGCCGTTTGTATCTCAGCTAGATTCTCCTAACTCCAGTAAATCTGAACTTCTCCCTCCTCTTCTAGGTGCTTCCGTGACGGAGTTAACTGCTTGGGTACAGCAGCAGGGACAACCTGGTTATCGGGGTAAGCAATTGCATGATTGGATCTATAACAAGGGTGTGCGATCGCTCGCTGATATTTCTGTATTTCCGAAAAATTGGCGTTTGCAACTGGCAGATATTCCCATAGGTCGTTCTTCTCTACATTACCGCTCTGTTGCCCCCGATGATACCGTCAAATATCTCCTCAAATTGGCTGACGGGGAAATTGTGGAAACAGTGGGTATTCCCAGCGATAAACGCTTAACAGTCTGCGTTTCTACTCAAGTCGGCTGTCCAATGGCTTGTGATTTCTGTGCAACTGGGAAAGGTGGCTATAAGCGTAATCTTACCCGTGCAGAAATTGTTGATCAGGTCCTGACTGTGCAAGGAGATTTTCAAGAACGGGTGAGTAACGTCGTATTCATGGGTATGGGTGAACCATTGTTGAATACGGAAAATGTGATTTTAGCAATTAAATCCATTAATCAAGATATGGGAATTGGGGCGCGATCGCTTACACTATCTACTGTAGGCATCCGCGATCGCATTTTGCAAGTTGCCGCACACCAACTGCAAATTACCCTCGCTGTCAGCCTCCACGCACCCAACCAAGCATTACGAGAACAACTCATTCCCAGTGCTAAACCCTACCCCATAGAAGACTTACTCGCAGAATGTCGAGAATACGTAGAAATAACTGGACGCAGAGTTACCTTTGAATACATACTTCTCGCTGGAGTCAACGACCTACCTGAACACGCCTTAGAACTATCAAAACGTCTGCGAGGATTTCAAAGTCACGTTAACTTAATCCCCTACAATCCCATAGAAGAAGTAGATTATAAAAGACCAACCCGCGACCGAATCGAGGCCTTTGTCAACGTTCTTCAACAACAAAATACCGCCGTCAGTGTCCGTTATTCTCGCGGTTTAGAAGCCGACGCTGCTTGTGGACAATTAAGAACCACAAAAAGGTAATTTGTCATGAAAATCGTCAACTATTTTCTAGCATAAATTCCTGGTGCATAAGCCTCAATCACCTTACCCGTGCGAGTGCAAGTGATCATCAAATAATCGCAACTAGGACATTGTGTTCGGGTAACTTGACTATCAGCAATATAGTGACGTTCAGCCGCACTACCGCAATTTGGGCAATGAATCTTTTGTGATGCTTGCATTTTAAAACCCCTGAACTTAATAACTTTTAAGAAAAAGTGGAAAAAACTGTTTAATTATTGTGAATGGAAAAAAGTTGATATCTTTGGTGATTATCTTAGACTTGATAATTTTTTTTATCATCATGCCTCAGATATATAAATTTACTTTAGATGTAACTTTTCCTGGATTAGCGGTGATCCCTATAGTGTAATCCTTGAGATAGTCTTGTTTATTTTTTGGGAAAAAATAAGTTATTTTCCCATTCAAGCGTTACCAGACAGGAAAAACTGTAATCAAAGTCACAAAATCAATAGTTTTATATTTAATTAATATTTTGGACAGGCAACACACCCCTACTCCTCTTTTCGTTACAAAAAGGAGGAGTTAAGAGGCAGGGGGCAGAAGGTTATCAGTATCAACCCACATTCCGCAGATGTGACTTAGATTATTAGACATCTCCAGAAATTAGGTTTTCGTCTAGACAGGTTAAGGGTTTTAGATTCTTTCTTGGAGATGTCTATTGGATTTTCTGGACGCAGAGACATTAAGTTTTGCAGATTTGTGAATTATTTGTTCATTAAACTTCAAACTTGTTTACAAAATCGTCTGAAACCACTTGAATAACTCTATTTTTTTGTTTGTAACAGTTAATTGATATTTGTTGTCAAAATCATTGTTTTAGTTAGACTCTAAGAATACAACAAAGCAATTATTCTTATGAACGCTATTTCTAACCTCAATTTGAAAAGGTCAACTTGGCAAATAGCCATGCTATTGACTTTGGGCTTTTGGCTTAGTGCTAGTCTGGTTTTGGATTGGGTAATTATGCCTAGTCTTGCCGTTGCTGGGATGATGAATGAAGCAAATTTTTCTACGGCCGGTTATGTGGTTTTTGGGAATTTCAATCGCCTAGAATTATTGTCTGCTGCTGTGGTTTTAACTGCTGTGTTAGCTATTAGCAAAACTAAATCTCATTGGCCTTTGGGTAGCATTGCTTTATCTGGACTTCTGATAATAATCGTATTCCTAGACACTTATTTCTTAACTCCCCAAATGTGCGCTCTGGGGGCTAATTTTAGCTTACTCGCTCGTGATGCAATGCCACCAGCAATGAATTTATTGCACAGCGGTTATTTTCTGCTGGAAGCCTTGAAGGTGGTCGGAGGAGGTGTGCTTTTAAATTGGTGTTGGCGGGAAGCTTAAAGCTCAGAGCTTTTGGCTTTTCGAATTATTCCTCGTCACTTTTGGGTAATAATAACCGGATGGCGAGGATGGCAAAACCGACGGCAGCGATCGCTTTTAAAATGCGTGTAGGTAAAAATTGGGACACTGCACCACCAGCTAATGCGCCCAAAAGGCTAGTTAATACTAAAGCGCCTGCTGTACCAAAAAATATCGCTTTTCGAGATTGTCCTTGTCCAGAAAGTGCGATCGCTGCTAACTGACTTTTATCACCTAATTCTGATAAAAACACTGTTACAAAGCTTAGTCCTAAAAGATGCCAGTTCATAATTCCCTAATTCACAATATTTACAACTATTAACCCTGAATCACATCCCACACCAACATAACGGAAATTAACAGCAACATCACCCCCGCTGATTTCTCGACGGTTTTCGGGCTGAGTTTTGTGGATATCCAACCACCTAATAATACTCCCAGTAAACTAGTAGTGATTAATGCTACTGCTGAACCCAGGAAAACTACCCAAGGGGCATGAGATTCTGCACTCATTAATAAGGTGGAAAGTTGGGTTTTATCACCAATTTCCGCGAGAAAGATAGTAATAAAGGTTGTCCCAAATACCATAAATGCAGATTCTTTGGGTTGGGGATGATCCTTAACTATGGTCTGATGTAATTGGCTTTTAGTTTCCGATAAGTGGGAAATGCTGACAGGTGGAGTATCAAGTTTCACAGGCGCTAATATTGTCTCTAGGTTGTTTTCATATTCTTTTCATTTTCTCATATTGTTGTCATCAATTGCAACTGGATTTGTTAGAATGTTTAGATGTAAACACTTCCAGCGCGATAGCCTTCGGGAAGCGTCCCGGAAGAGACTAGCACTGCTGCAAACAAATCGCTACAGACTTAAGATAGAGAACAAATATTAAGTTGTGCCATGACTAGACTTGGTAGTGTCAGTGTCCAAAATTAGAATAAGTATGAACACATTACCTATTAATCTTGACGATTTAATCCACGCTCGCTCGGTTGAGTCTGTAAAGATAGAATTTAAGAAAACTTGGTCACAGCCGATAGCAGAAAGTGTATTACATAGTATTTGTGCTTTTGCAAATGATTTTTTTAACTTAAATGGTGGATATATAATTATTGGCATCGAAGATAAAAACGGTCAGCCTATTCTTCCCCCTCATGGACTAGAAGGACAAAATTTAGACGAAATTCAGAAATGGATTCGCAGTAATTGCAAGCGAATTGATCCAGAATATCAGCCAGTCATTTCTCCTGAAATATGTCAAGATCAGCAGATATTAGTAATTTGGGTATCTGGCGGGGATGTTCGTCCATATCAAGCGCCGAAAACCTTAAATAGTGGCGAGAGATCCTATTATGTCCGACAAGGAAGTGAAACTGTTGAAGCTAGAGGTGATATATTAACTCAATTAATGCAAATGGCGGCAAAAGTGCCATTTGATGATCGTCGTAATTCTGCTGTATCTATTGATGTCATTTCTCCCACCTTAGTCAGAAATTTTTTATCAGATATCAAGAGTGAGTTAGTTGCACCAGGTAATGTAATTCCCGAATTGGATTTATATAGAAATCTGCGAATTACTGCACCAATTAATAGTCATGAAGTACCAAGAAATATTGCTTTGTTATTCTTTGTTGATCATCCAGAACAATATTTTCCTGGTGCAAGAATTGAAATTGTGCAATTTGGTGATGATGCCGGAGGAAATTTAATAGAAGAAAAAATATTTCGTGGACCATTACATCATCAGCTTCGTCAAGCCTTGGATTATTTGAATAACTTTAGTACAACGATGGTTCGTAAAGTTCCAAATCAGTCAACGGCTCATAGAACTGTTGCTTTTCCTTATGAAGCTATGGAAGAAGCTTTAGTGAATGCAGTTTACCATCGTAGTTATGAAGGGATTCAAGAACCAGTAAAAGTTTATCTTTATCCTGATCGTTTAGAGATTATTAGCTATCCTGGACCAGTACCAGGTATTCAAATGAGACATTTTCAACCAGGGGTAATGATTCCTCCTGTTCCTTATCGAAATCGGAGAATTGGAGAGTTTTTAAAGGATTTACATTTGGCAGAAGCTAGAGGCACGGGTATTCCTAAAATTCGCCGCAAGATGACAGAAAATGGTTCTCCAGATCCGAGTTTTGATTTTGATGAAACACGAACTTACTTCCGTGTAACATTACCAGCACATCCACAATATATAGTTATTCATGCCCTGAGAGAAAGTTCTCATTTATGGGCTGTAGGTGAACGACAAAGAGCTATATTAAATTTAGAATCATCCCTGAGTCAAGTTCCCAAATCAGGAGCATTAATCGCTCAAATTATTGAATATAAAACATCATCGGGAGATTTTATTGCCGCAGAGAAATTATTTAGGGATATTGAATCTGACTTGACTATTATGGATCGCCATTTGCCTTACACTGCTATAGCAAAAATTCTTTTAGATCAAAGAAAATTTAATGAAGCTTCAGTAATTTTAGAACAAGCTCCTTTACCCATACAAGTTAGTGATACAGTAGAGTTGGCAATTTTATATAAACGTGCCAAGCGTTTTCAGGAAGCTCACAGAATTTTTGCCGATAATTATGAATTTATCAAGGATGATCCTAAGTCTCTTCAGGAGTATGCCCAAACTAAAATTAATCTCTCGAAAATAAACAGA
The DNA here is from genome assembly GCF_028330045.1 of Aphanizomenon sp. CS-733/32. Taxonomy (NCBI): domain Bacteria; kingdom Bacillati; phylum Cyanobacteriota; class Cyanophyceae; order Nostocales; family Aphanizomenonaceae; genus Aphanizomenon; species Aphanizomenon sp. CS-733/32. The sequence goes on along the minus strand of NZ_JAQMSE010000008.1, from coordinate 833 downwards.
GATATGCACACAAAAAGACGATTAAATCGGGAAGCTATAGAATTACTTCGTCGTGCAATTCAATTATCTGATGATAAAGTCAGAAATGCTTGGTGTTGGTTTGATTTGGCTAGAACATTAAATTCACTACGGGCATCTGAAACTGAGATTCTTCAAGCCTATAGCAAAGCGATGGAACTATTGCCTGATGAACCTCGTTTTCGAGAATCCTATGAATCTCGCAGACGGAAAAAGGATGATGGCTGAAACCCACTGCTTAATCGCTCTGCTTATACTCGTCAAGAGGCAATGTCAAGCAAATAGCAGTATTTATTTTTTACATAAAGAATGTTGATGAGAATATGCGCTTAATTAATGATATTAAAAAGTAATCTAAAACAAAATCTCTGATCATAACTTTGAGTGCTAAAATACCCGATATAGAGCGAATTGAAGATATTCATGTCAGAAGTTCTTTTAGATTCTCTATATAATTGCTTGTTAAGAAAAGTAAGAAGTATGAAAATACAGAGTTTTAAATTCAGTAACAATAAAGAAAATTGGCACATTGAGGAAGTTAAATTTGAGGATCTAAATTTACTTGTCGGTGGTTCTGGAGTTGGAAAGACAAGAATTTTAAAGGCACTTAATTTAATTTGTGATGTTGCAAAAGGGATAAATCGTAACTTAGATGATTTGGAAACGAATATCCTTTACTTAGAGGATGTTTGAAAAGTTTCCGGCGATTAGAAATCGCTACTACACAAACAAAGTCCACCTGCGTGGACTAACGAAAAATCAAGGCTTTTGAACCCACGAAGGTGGGTTTCGTCTGTGTAGCTGCGACTTCTAGT